>CAYXUO010000019.1:0-22532 GCA_964468335.1 uncultured Chryseobacterium sp.
GGCCCACTGCGCCAAAGGATTGGTGAACAGTTTCTTCATCCTCTTATAGCCTTTGTCGCCCGGTCCCAGGCCATCGCCGTGTGCAAGCAGAAAATTCTGACCGTTGATTTCGAAATACTGTTTGTCAAAAAAGACCGTGCAGCCAATTTCATCTTCAAAATAATTCTTCATCCACAGATCGTGGTTTCCGACAAACATAAAAAGTTCAATTCCTGAGTCTTTCAGTTCGGCCAACTTTCCCAGGACACGCACGTAACCTTTCGGGATCACGTGGTTCCACTCGTGCCAGAAATCAAAAAGGTCGCCCATTAAAAACAGCACCTGAGCATCAGCCTTAATTTCGTTAAGCCAGCGGATGAATTTCTCTTCTCGGACCTTGCTTTCTTTGGCATCAGGCGCGCCAAAATGCTGATCGGAAGCGAAGTATATTTTTTTGCCGGAATGGAGATCTATTTTATTCACAAATACACATTTATTATATTTTTAACCACTGAGAGACAGAGACATTCACGGTGTTCACGGAGAATTCGCCGTGTTCGCCGTGCAGTCGCAGTGTCGCTGTGGTTAAATTTGATCTTCAGCAAACCATTCGCCATAGGAATTTTCGGTTTCGTGAAGTTTCAGATAGGCCAGGCTTACCTCGGCAGGCAGGCGTTTCCTTACTCTGTCTGCGATTTCATACAGCATATTTTCACAGGTTGGCTGGTAATCACAGAATATTACTTTATGACCTTTATGTTCCAAATCCTCTCCCAAAGCCTTATGGGGCGAGGCAGCATTCACCAAAACTGCGTGGTCCCAAACGTCCACCACTTCGGATTTTACAATCTCCTTGATGTCGCCAAAATCCACCACCATACCGTTTTTGGGATGATCCAGACCGTTAATCAGGTTTCCCTTTACCGTTACAAATAACTTGTAGGAGTGGCCATGCATGTTTTTGCATTTCCCGTCGTAATTATAAAGGACATGAGCGGTTTCGAAAGTGAATATCTTGGTGATTCTAATCATGCGGCAAAGATAATGAAAGTTAAAGTACATGCGTTTCAACAAACAGCGCGGGTCCAACGAACATATAATTTTGTACTTTTAAAAGTGAAACTGGCTAAAGATGCTGCTTGACCTGCTTTTTCCGAACCGCTGCCTTCAGTGCAACAGAATTATTGCTGCACAGGAGCTGGTTTGCGGGATTTGCATAGCTCAGGTAAACTTCACACATCACGAGTTCGCTACTCCAAATTCCCTTACCGAAAGATGCAGCCTGCTCTTCCCTGTAAAACATTCTTTTGCCCTGATGCAGTTTGAAAAGGACAGCCTGAGCCGGAAAATCGTACATCAGCTGAAATATGGCAAGCGCGAAATCGTAGGAAAAATATTGGCCGGCTGGGTTTGTGAACGTCTGGATTTTGCTGAGGATGCGCCGGATCTGATCATCACCGTGCCTCTGCATCCCAAAAAACTTCGTGAACGCGGTTATAACCAGCTTCACCTTTTTGCTCAGACACTGGCTGCGCACTTTAGCGTTCCCTATAATCATGAGATCCTGAAGCGGAATTTCTACCGAAAACCTCAGGCAAAGAAAGACAAAGTACACCGTGCGAATACAGAAAATCTGTTTGGCCTAACTAACCATGTGACGGACCGGCATGTACTGATTATCGACGATGTATTTACAACCGGCAACACCATGAGTTCTGTAGCCTGGGAAATCCTGAAAGCCGGTAATAACACTGTTTCAGTTCTGGTAATGGCTGTTGATGAGTAAAAGGAAGAATTCAGTAATCAGCGCTGAAGTTTTTCACCATAGGACAGATCTCCGGCATCGCCCAGTCCGGGGCTTATATATCCTTTGGATGTCAGACCTTCATCAACAACTCCCACCCAGATATAAGCGTCCGGATACTCAGCCCGGATGGTTTCCATTCCCTGCTTTGAAGCAATAGCTGCTACAATATGCAGCTGGGAAGGTTTACCGTGATTGAGCAGATCCTTTATGGCTTCTATCAGACTGGCTCCTGTAGCCAGCATGGGATCGGCCACGATAAGCGGGCGTCCGTCAATATTGGGACAGGTTAAATAATCCTGTTTAATTGAAAAATAATCATTTGCATCATGCTTACGGTAAGCGGCCACAAAACCACAGTCCGCTTTGTCCAGATAGTTCAGGATTCCCTGAAACAACGGTACGCCGGCACGCAAAATGGTTGTAAGCACAGGTTGTACAGCAATTCCCTTTACCCTGATTTTATCCAGAGGCGTGGTAATTTCAATTTCTTTCTGCGCCAGATGCTTACTTATTTCGAAAGCCGCAATTTCACCGATCCTTTCCATATTCCTTCGGAACTTCAATCGGTCATTCTGAACCTCTACATTGCGGAGCTCATTAATCCAGGTGTTAACGAGGGAAAATTGGTTGGATAAAACTGTAGTCATAATGATGTGATGATTTGATAATTGGATGATTTGATCATGCTATACAAGTGACTTCCACTCCAAACACTCAAATATCCTTTTTTGAAGTTGATATTATTTTTGATAAGAGTTTCTGAATGCTGAGTAAGTTTATTTGCAAATTTTCAACAGAACGTAAACCCGACGATCTTTCACAAAGCAAAAGCCAATAGCCAGTCTCCTTTGCCTCCTTATCAGCCACTTTCATCTTATGAATAAAATCTGCCCTGCTTTCTGCACTTTGTGCCTCATGAACATTTGCTCCGATTGAAGTGCCGGACTTCAGCAATTGATTTGCAATTACATACTTCTTTTTGATTTCAAGAACGTCAGTGAATGCAATGATATCTAAAGCGAATCGAACACTCAGTTCTAATATTTCATTCCTGGCTTCCATTTGCTATCCGTTTAACAGCACATTACCGAATTAACACATCATCAAATCGGCCTATTTCTGACGGAAATACACCTCAATTGGAACACCGGTAAATCCAAAGTGCTTGCGAAGCTGATTTTCAGCAAAACGCTTGTAAGGCTCCTTCACATATTGAGGCAGGTTGCAGAAAAATACAAACTGTGGGCTCGGCGTAGGCAGCTGTACACAATATTTAATCTTTACAAACTTACCTTTATTTGCCGGTGGTGGGGTATGTTCGAAAACCGGAAGCATCACCTCATTCAGTTTTGAAGTCTTGATTTTCTTCGCACGGTTTTCATAAACCTCCATAGCCATCTCAACTGTTTTTAAGATTCTTTGCTTGGTAAGTGCCGATACGAACAGAATAGGGATATCGGTAAACTGGCCGATGCGTTCCTTAATCTGATTTTCGAAATCACGTGTGGTGTTGGTACTTTTGCCTTCTACCAAATCCCACTTGTTCACCACAATTACAATACCTTTTCGGTTCTTCTGTGCCAGACCGAAAATGTTCATATCCTGCGATTCCCAACCTAAGGTGGCATCAACCATAATAATGACAACGTCGGAATATTCAATTGAACGTACAGAACGCATAACTGAGTAGAATTCCAGATCTTCTTTCACTTTCGCTTTACGTCTCATACCTGCCGTATCCACAAGTACGAATTCGTAGCCGAATTTATTATAAAGTGTCTGAATGGAGTCTCTGGTAGTACCTGCAATATCGGTAACAATATTTCTCTCCACATCCAGGAGTGCATTGGTCATAGTGGATTTTCCAACATTAGGACGGCCGGCAATCGTGATTTTAGGCAGACCTTCAAAAGGGTCCTTATAATCGGTTGTGGGGAATTCTGCAACAATGGCATCCAGCAGCTCACCTGTTCCGGAACCGGACGCTGAAGACAGCGTGAAATATCTGTCTATTCCCAGCTGATAAAACTCAGTGGCCGACAATTCTTCTTTGGCGGAATCTACTTTATTTATGGTGATATAGATCGGTTTGTTTGAACGGCGCAGCATTTCATAGATTTCCTGGTCGGTATCGGTAAGACCCTCATCCACATTAAGCATGAATATGATGGAGGTGGCTTCGTCTATAGCCAGCTGTACCTGTTTGGAAATTTCTTCCTGAAATACATCTTCCGTATTCACCTCGTAACCACCTGTATCGATTACAGTAAATTCAACACCGTTCCAGTCCGACTTTCCGTAATGACGGTCGCGGGTAACTCCGGAAGTAGAATCTACAATAGCCTCTCTTCTTTCAAGTAAACGGTTAAACAGTGTGGATTTTCCTACGTTGGGGCGCCCAACGATTGCAACTATATTGCTCATGAAATTTTGTTTAATAATATAATTATTAATGGGTTACTCCAACTTTTGAAGCCCAAAAATTTTTGCAAAGATAGGTTTAAATCGTTAAATCCGGTTTTTTACCGTTAAATTCGTAAATTCACCTGAGATTCTGTTCATATGAAAAAAGTACTTATAGTTTTGCTGTTGGCATTCATCATCATTCAATTCTTCCCCATTGACCGCGAAAATCCGCCTACAAATCAGGGCATGGACTTCCTGACCATAAAGAATACCCCCGAAGGTACTGCGGCCCTTATCCGTAATGGCTGTTACGACTGCCACTCCAACGAAACCAAATATCCATGGTATACCAATGTTCAGCCGGTAGCATGGTTTTTGAAGTCGCACATAGACGAGGGCCGGAAAAAACTGAACTTCTCCACTTTTGCCACCTACGAACCGAAACGTCAGGCGCACAAACTTTATGAAGCTGTTGAAATGGTGCAGACCGGAGAGATGCCGCTCGATTCCTACGTATTGGGTCATCCTGAAGCACAGTTTTCCACTGAACAGCGTAACGAAGTGGTAAAATATTTCAAACTGATGGAAAATGATATCCGACTGCAGAACAACCTGCCACCGGAAGAGATAAAATAATTATGCAAAATACCGATCCTACAAAATATTACGTTCTTTATGACGGCGCATGTGGCTTCTGCAATTTCTGGGTACAGTGGATTCTGGAAAGAGATATGAAAGACCGCTTTATGTTTGCGTCACTTCAGTCCGGTTTCGGGCAGGAATTCCTGAAAGAGAGGGGGTTGGAAACTCAGAATTTCAATACGCTCTACCTGTGGAAACCACAGGGATTTTATCTCATTAAATCCAAAGCAGTATTGGAAATTGCCAAAATACTTGGTGGCGCCTACGGCATGCTGGCCAGGCTGAATTTTCTTCCGGCAGGAATAACGGATATCGTCTATGACCGTATCGCAGCCAACAGACAGCGTCTGGCTACCGAAAGCTGCCTGCTGCCCACGCCGGAGCAGCGCAGGAAGATGATCTCTTAACTTTTTTTTGGGATTTATACATCCAACAAAACCTTATATTTGCAGCTATGGAATACAACACCGACCGAACACAACTTCATATGCCGGAATACGGCCGCATTATACAACAGCTCGTGGAGCGCTGCAAGGAACTTGAGAACAGAGAAGAACGCGATGAAATGGCGGTGGCCATAGTAGATTTTATGGGTCAGAGAAATCCCCAACTTCGCGACGAGGAAAACTACAAGCATAAACTTTGGGATCATCTTTTTATTCTGGCAGATTATGACCTGGAAGTAACCTCACCCTACCCAATTCCTACCCGTGAACAGCTGGCCGAAAAACCCAAGAGGATGGAATATCCAAAGTTGCAGGGCGATTTTAAATTTTACGGGAAAAGCATACTGCAGTTGATTGAGAAGGCTATTGAACTGGAAGAAGGGGAAGAAAAGGAAGCCCTGATTGAGGTTATTGCCAACAATATGAAGAAGTCCTATAACATCTACAACAAAGAACATGTTACAGATGATGTCATCTTCAGGCATCTGAAAGAACTTTCGGAAGACCGCCTGGATCTTACGGGGCTGGAATCACTGGAAAAAAGTAAGATCTACCACAGCACGAGCCGTAATAAAAACCAAAAAGGCCAGGGGCCCACTCAAAATTCTAAAAATCCTAACCGTCACAGAAACCAACAAAACCAAAACAGAAGGAAATAATGAGCGGAACATTTCAGATACGGGGAGGAAAACAGCTGCAGGGCGAAATTACTCCTCAGGGAGCAAAAAACGAGGCACTACAGATTCTGTGTGCCGTTTTGCTTACAGAGGAGGAAGTTAGAGTTAAAAATATTCCGGACATACATGATGTAAACAGGCTCATTGAAATTCTGGCCGATTTCGGTGTTAAGATTACCAAGCACGCTCACGGCGACTACTCATTTAAAGCCGACAGTGTAAACTTTGACTATATTAAATCTGCAGAATTTAAGAAAGACGGCGCAAAACTCCGCGGCTCCATTATGCTGCTGGGTCCAATGCTGGCAAGATTCGGCGAAGGTTACATGCCTACACCAGGGGGTGATAAGATAGGACGCAGACGTCTGGATACTCATTTTCAGGGATTTGTTGAACTGGGCGCTGAGTTCCGCTATGACGATGCTGAAGCATGGTACTGCCTGAAAGCCAAACAGCTGACCGGGAAATTCATCCTGCTGGAAGAAGCTTCTGTTACCGGTACTGCAAACATCATTATGGCGGCTGTACTTGCTAAAGGTGAGACCAGGATTTACAATGCTGCCTGCGAGCCCTACCTGCAGCAACTTTGCAATATGCTGAACCGCATGGGCGCAAAAATTTCCGGTATCGGCTCCAACTTACTTACCATTGAAGGGGTTTCTTATCTGGGTGGCACCGAACATACCATGCTTCCCGATATGGTGGAAATTGGCTCGTGGATCGGCCTGGCCGCTATGACGAAGTCTGAAATCACCATTAAAAATGTGGAATGGGACCATCTTGGCGTCATTCCGAACACCTTCAGAAAACTAGGAATCCAGTTGGACAGATCTGGTGAAGATATCTACATTCCGGCTCAGGAACAGTACAGGATCCAAAAATTTATTGACGGTTCAATATTAACAGTTTCAGACGCACCATGGCCAGGATTCACGCCGGACTTACTGTCCATAATCCTCGTGGTGGCCACCCAGGCAAACGGAACTGTACTTGTACACCAGAAAATGTTTGAGTCCCGTTTATTCTTTGTAGATAAACTGATTGATATGGGTGCACAGATTATCCTGTGTGATCCCCACCGTGCTACCGTAGTAGGACTCAATCATGAATCACCATTGCGCGGAACTTCGATGGTTTCCCCGGATATCAGAGCGGGTAATGCACTTTTGATCGCAGCACTTTCTGCAACCGGACAGTCCATCATTCAGAATATTGAGCAGATAGACCGCGGATACGAAAACATAGACGGCCGCCTGAGGGCAATAGGTGCCGATATCATCAGGATATAAATTCATCAGTGCAGCATCAGTCTGCATTTTTTGTAAATGGCAATAACAGAGAAACATCAAGCTTCAAACCTTATTACGCGACTTACGGCATTATGGGCGGTAAGCGAAAGCGGTTTGGGCGGCATATTTCACGCTTTGAAACTTCCGTTCAGCGGACTGATTCTGGGCAGTTTTGCAGTGATGATTGTCACTTTTATAGCCACGCATTCCGACCGTAAGTTCAGGACCATTGCGCAGGCCACCCTAACTGTCGTTCTCATAAAAGCCATTGCCAGTCCGCATTCGCCGTTCACAGCTTATGTCGCTGTTCTGTTTCAGGGTCTGGCCGGGGCCCTTATCTACTCTCTTTTCCGGGTGAATTATCTGTCATCTGTTTTCTACGGAATTATTGCGTTAATGGAAAGCGCCCTGCAGAAACTTCTGATGCTGATTATAATTTTCGGCAAAAATCTTTGGGAGGCCTTTCAGGAATTTTTCACCGCACTGGCAAAGCAGTTTGGGCTGCTGGGACTGGAACACCTACCCCTTCTTATTGTGGGATCGTACTGCCTGATCTATTTTTGTGGCGGTATTCTCGCAGGAGTTTACTCGGTCTCACTTCCTGAAGCCATCCGGAAAAGAGCTGAACAACTGCGACTGGAAGCCATTACAGCAACGACCGCAGAAATTCCAAAACGCCGGAAAAATCCCGGGGTCAAACTGTTGGGAATTATTTCATTACTTTTTTTCATTATTATGGTGTTTGCATTTTCAGGTTCGGTTCATAAGGCGGTGTATTCGCTTCTGCGCACAGTTGCCGCACTGGCACTGATCTACCTGATTATAAATCCCTTATTTACCTATTTTCTGGCCAGATGGAAAGACCGTACAAAAAAGAAAAGCCAAGGGAAACTTCAGGCTGTACTTGCTTTCGTACCCGCCTTCAGGAACCACGCAAAAACAGCTTTATCCTATGCCCAAGCTGAGCGTTCACCTTTAAAAAAAGCCGGAATATTCCTGCTCACGTGGATGGCACTTGCACTTTTCGATGAAGCCTGAAAAAATTCACTACATTTAACTGATGGCTTTCAGTAATAACATATTTATTTTTTCCGGCGACACAGGCTCCGGCAAAACTACATTACTGAACAAATGGGCTACAAACACTACCAATATCGGTGGAATACTATCTCCCGAAATTAACGGCAAACGGTATTTCCACAATATAAACTCTGGGGAAAAACGCCCACTGGAATCATCAGATGGAAATCTTAAGGTAGGCCGTTTTACTTTTGATGAAGATGCATTCCTATGGGCGACCGAATCTTTGCTGGAACAGTTTCAATCAGGCTATGACTGGCTTATCATAGATGAAATAGGTCCTCTTGAACTGAAACAGAAAAAGGGTTTTCATTTGCTTATTCAGCAACTTCAAAATAAAGCATCAAGTAATACCAGACTACTTTTTATAGTGCGGGCAACTCTTGTGGACGAATTCATCCACACGTACAGCATCCAGCATGTGAAAATAATCCCCCGCACCTATTTCGAAGGCAATTCATTGCCTGACCTTAAAGGAATTGTCCTCTGTGGTGGAGAGAGTTCCCGAATGAAATCTGATAAAGCCCTTCTGCAATATACTGACCTGCCGCAATGGAAAGTGATGAACCGAATGCTTGAAAGGTTCTGTGACCAGGTATTGATTTCAGTGAATAAGCATCAGCGGGACCGGTGGTGCAATCACGCAAACTTCAATTTGCATGAAGATAAAGATAAGTTTGGAGGCAAAGGCCCCCTTACCGGAATCCTGAGCTGTTTAGAAGATTCAGATCAGGGCTGCTTTATTGCCGCTGTAGATTATCCGCTGCTGAAAACTGAACATCTGGTTGCGCTCTGCAATGCCAGGGACACTAAATCAGAAGCTGTTTGTTTCACAGTTGAGGGCCGAACCGAGCCGCTGGTTTCTATTCTGGAATCTGCGGCAGTGGCTAAGCTGAGGAAATTTGCCGCAGAGGGAGGAAACTCCCTGAATAAATTTATGAGCCAAATTGCGACAGCAAAAATGGAACTGCCGGACATGGGTTTTATGCTTAACATCAACACTCAGCAGGAAATGAGCAAACTGAACTCATACATGACGGATGACAATCTGCTGTCAGAAAATAAATAAGACAGTCATGACAAAGGAAGTGATAATAAGTAAAGTCAAAGATTTTGGTGCGGTAGTTACCTCAAAGCAGGATATACTCGCCGTGGAGGAACCATTGGAAATTTCTGTAAGTGCAGACGGCGAAAAAAGCCAACTTTCGGTGACAATGAGAACACCTGGAAATGACGGTGAACTTGCTGTGGGCTTTCTCTTTACAGAAGGTCTTATTTTTTCAGCAAGAAATCTTGACAACCCACCCTACCAAAGCAGCGGCGATAATCAAATCACCGTTCAGCTTAAGCCTGGTTTTGAACATGATCTGCAGAAAGTAAAACGAAATTTTTATACGACCAGCAGCTGCGGAGTCTGCGGTAAGGAAAGCATTGAGGCCATTATGCAGGTTTGCAGAATACCGGAACAGAAAATCAATACAAAAATTAACATCCAGCACATTTTCAGCTTTCCCGATAAACTGCGAACAGCACAGGAAACTTTCAATTCAACCGGAGGGATACATGCCTCGGCATTATTTGATTTTGAGGGGAAAATGATTTCACTTCGTGAAGATGTAGGCAGACATAATGCCCTGGATAAACTTATTGGTGCGGAACTGCTGAAATCTGAGGATGAAAATTTCTTTTTGCAGGACCGGATTCTGTTGCTGAGCGGCAGGGCAAGTTTTGAACTTATCCAAAAAGCCGCGATGGCTGGGATTCCTGTGGTGTGTGCTATTGGAGCACCAAGTACTTTGGCCGTGGAAACGGCAGAAAAATTCGGCATCACACTGATCGGATTTTTAAAGAACGGAAACGCAAATATCTACTGCGGAGCGGACCGCGTACATTACTAATCCCTATATTTAACTGATGAAAATAAGAGTAAAAGGCAACAGCATACGGCTGAGACTTACAAAGACCGATGTACAAAATCTTAGACAGACAGGTATAGTAACCGAATCAACAGTAATTTCACCGGGTAATATCCTGACCTATAACCTGCAGAAAAATACTGAGGCGCAGAAAATGCACTGCACCTTCAACGGGGGAAATATCACCGTGCATCTTCCGCATGATAAACTTTGTATCCTGATATACACAGATGAGATCGGAGTGCAGGAATATGCAGAAAATGGTCAGGAAGGCGGATTGTTCCTGCTTGTGGAAAAAGATCTGAAATGTCTTGATGCCACCTCTGAAGACCAGTCCGACATGTACGATAATCCTAAATCCTCCTGCTGATTAGCCGATTATTTCCGCAGTTTTTCTTCGTATAAATCAATCCATTCCTGTGCGGACATTTTCTGCGCCAGTAGCCCCATCAGTTCAAAGGGAATCTCCTCCGGTTTCTTAAACCGGATGCAGGATTTTCCCATATCCAGCTTGCGCTTGCAGTGTTTGGGATACTCGGCTACAAACCAGTCATACAGTCCCTGATTGGCGTAGATGCCCATATGGTAAAAGGCGATGAAATTCTTTTGGGAGGCAATCCCTATAAATGGAAGCGGTTCCCCCGGAGTGCAGTGGTAACCTTTGGGATAAACCGACAGCGGAACATCCCAGCCCATCATTCCGTAGCTTACCGCCTCTTCAAAATCCGGCGGAAGGTTTTCTTTCACCGTTTCATAAAGCTTCTGCATTGCCGGTTTCCGCTCCTCCGGAACTTTGCTTAAATAGTCCGCTACACTTACTGATTCTATTCTCATGGAAAAATTTTGATAAAAATAAGAATTTTTCTTACTTTAAATTTCTCAGAGTTTTCTCATAAGTTTGATGGGAACGTAATTAATAAAGAAAAAGCCCGCTTTCCGCGGGCCTGTATAATGATCAGTCTACTATCTCAGCATCTGAAATATTCCTGATATTTCCAATTTTTTGCGCTTCCCATAACAGAAACTTGTCTACTTCCTTCAAAAATTTTGGTAATGCCAGCGAAAGAACCGCCAGGTCATCTGCTACACCAAGGACGGGTATTGCGATTTCCGGCAGAAGGTCAATTGGGGATACTACATATAAAAGTCCCAGCAGAGGTAAAATAAGATCGATTGCATTTACCGGATACTGACCTTTCCTCCAATAATTAACCATCCGGATGATGTCCGGAATCTTTTTGATAAAACCTTTGTGCTTTATGGCTTGCTTAGCCAGTTCAATTTTAGAATATTTCATTATTGTGTTATATATTTCCAGGGAATTAAGAAACAATTAGCCTGCCAATGGCCGCTGCTGCCCTGTTAATAAACTTATAAAATTATTTCTTCCCCGGTATAAACTTATCTATAAATGAATGCACCTCCGCGGTATTCCAATCCTTAGTCGCGGTTTCACGCTGCAGTATCCGGCCGTTAGCGTCAAGAATGAATGTGGTTGGAAAAACTTTAGGCAGGATCTTTCCGTTAATGGGGCTTTCGGCGATGTATACAGGGGCGGTGTAGTTGTTTTCCTTAATAAATTTACGCACGTCATCTTCCTTATCCATCATGGCAATAAGTACGAAATCCATATCGTCTTTTTTGGAGTCGTGAAGTTTCTGTATGGAAGGCCATTCCTCTCGGCAAGGCTTGCACCAGGTACCCCAGAAATTTAGGAACACCAACTTCTTCCCTTTAAAGTTTTTCAGATTCGTGCTGGTGGTATTTATGCCTCTGAGCTTTACATCATAGTCGGCATCATCTACCGTAACGGCTTCCTGTACCGTAGCCACTGGAATAAACTGTTCCTGAATATAAGTGCGCACGCCCGGAACAGCCACAGCTATTCCCGCGGCAACCAGAAGGACAACAAAAATTAAGTTCTTTTGTAAAAACCTCATATTCAGATTAGTTTTAGTATTTCATCAATAGCATCCTTTCCTCTGTTTTTTGCATAGTACACCTGAAGGTCATTATAAAATTGCTCCCGCGGATAAGCTGTTTCATCTGCCTTGAATTTTGCCAGCAAATCATTCCCATGTTGCGGGCGCGGGCCCCAAACGGCTTTCACGCCGAACTCTTCATCCAGCAGGAGAACTTTGGGAATGGACTGGGTTCCGTTTGTGAGAAATTGATTAATCAGTGATTCGTCTGAATCCCGCAGGAAAATCCGGACCTGAACGCCGGCAGCATCAAAAAACTCCGCAACCGCCGGTACCGTAGCACTTGCGTCTCCACACCAGGGTTCAGAAATAATCAAAATTTTACCTTTGAACTGTTTTGATTTAAAGCTCTCCAGCATTTCCTCATCAGGTTTAAATGTTTTTAGCGTCCGTTCCATACGGTGCAGTCCCAACTCGTAATATTCAAAATATTCGTCGCTCTTTGAAGTTTCCGTTGCACGGCGTTGAGCTTCGTCCATATATTCTTCAAAAGAAAGTGCGGTTTGCCAGTATTTTTCCATATTAATTCCTATTTATCAAGCAATTGTGGTTATTAAATTTTTCTCAGTTTATTTATTAAAAACAGGTCGGCAATTACAAAAGCGGCCAGATTTTCTACGATGGGTACCGCGCGCGGCAATACGCAGGCATCATGCCTACCCCTTCCCTCAACGATAACCGGATTTCCAAGGCGGTCTACACTTTGCTGGTCCTGTAAAATCGTTGCAACGGGTTTAAAGGCTACCCGAATATAAATATCCATCCCGTTTGAGATTCCACCCTGTATTCCTCCCGAAAGATTTGTTTTTGTACTGAAATCTTCCTGAAAAAGATCGTTATGATCTTTACCTGTCATTCTGGCGCCGCAGAATCCACTGCCGTATTCAAAACCTTTGGCAGCATTAATGTTCATCATGGCTTTTGCCAGTTCAGCCTGCAGTTTTCCAAACACCGGCTCGCCAATACCAGCCGGCAGATTCTTTATTACGCAGGTGATGGTTCCGCCAATGGTGTTTCCCTCCTTTTTAATTTCACGGATTCTGGAAATCATTTTTTCGGCGGTTGCAGGATCCGGACAGCGGACATCGCTCTCATCTGTTTTCGATAAATTCAGATCCTGATAGGGTTTTTCACAGAAAATATCACCAACTGACGATACATAGGCCTGAATTTGCACTTCTGAGGGCAGAATCTGCCTGGCCAAACTTCCTGCCACCACCCAGTTGACTGTTTCCCGCGCCGATGATTTCCCTCCACCGCGGTAATCTCTGATACCGAATTTCCGGTCGTAAGTGAAATCTGCATGACTCGGGCGGTAAGCATTGGCGAGATGATCATAATCCCGACTTTTAGCATTTTCATTTTCAATGAGGAATCCAATCGGTGTACCCGTTGTTACACCCTCAAAAATACCCGAAAGAAATTTCACTGTATCGCTTTCTTTCCGCTGAGTAACCAACGCGGACTGGCCGGGTTTCCTCCGGTCCAGCTGAAACTGGATTTCGTCAAAATCAGCCGCCAAACCTGCAGGGATATTTGTAATTATCCCGCCATATGCCGGTCCATGACTCTCACCGAATGTGGAAAGCGTCAAAAAATTCCCCAGATTGATCATAGTACAAAGTTAATGAAAAGCTCTGAGTTGCCTGCAAATACAGACAGGTCTTTAAGAAAAAAAGGCCACAAAAAAGACCGCTGAAAAGCGGCCCTTATTAACTAAACTTATTATTATTGCGGTATACGTCCCTGCTTCTTATCTACCTGGCGTCCGATCACGTAACCACTGGCACCACCAATGATACCACCAACTACGGCACCACCACCTCTGTTCTTCTTGTTAAGCAGAGCACCTGCTGCTGCACCGGTTACCGCACCTACAACAGTACCTTTGGCTGTGTGGCTGATTCCCTGTCTTTGGGGAGCTTGCTGAACCGTACCGGAATTTCCGGAAGATGACCCACTGTTGCTGGAATAACGTGGCGTATTATCTACATATACCGTTCTGGTTTCACGCACCACATTGGTTTTTGCAGAAGCTGCAGAAGCCTGTCTTGCCTGCTGTACCTGCGCAACACTGTCGGCTTTTTTCTGGGTTTCATACGCCATTCTTTCTTTTTCAATAGCCAATTTCTGCTTCTCAATTTCTAACTGACGCTGCTGAAACTCAATTTTCTGCTGCTCCAGTGACCTCTCTGCTACTTTATCATCCTTTTGACAGGCCGTAAGCATCATTATCGATACTGCACCTGCTGCAATTATATTTTTCATAACTCAATTTTTTTATTACAACTTTCTATTTCGACCATAACATGCCAAAACTGGCACCAAAGCGGTGTTAAGAAAACGTTAAAAAGAATAAAAAATCAAAAAAAAAAGAAAACCAGCAGTAAAACTGCTGGTTTGGAGGTTCCTAGCGGATTCGAACCGCTGTACGTGGTGTTGCAGACCACTGCCTAGCCACTCGGCCAAAGAACCATTTGGGTGTGCAAATATAGGATTTTATTTAATTTTAAAAAACTATTTCTGAAAATATCCCGCAAAGCCTTATCTAATTAGGTTTTGCAACTGTATGACAATTAAACTAACCGAAACTCTTTTCCATTTCCACGCTTACCCCATCCATTTCGCCCTCCATAGGCGGATTGGTTTTGGTAAGCTTAACGCGTACATAAGTAAGCTGTTGAAACTCACGCTGCAGCCTGGTGATTATCCGTCCAATTACATGCTCAAGTAATTGGGACGGGACATTCATTTCCTCATGAATTAAAGAGTTGATTTCAGCATAATTAACGGTATGAGCCAAATCATCACTTTCCGAAGCCTTCCAGAGATCGGCATGTACCTCAACATTAATCAAATAGTAGGTTCCGGTAAGCGTTTCCTCCGGAAGCACACCATGGTAGGCGTAGATCTTGAGGTTTTCCAGCAGTATTTTTGAGGTCATATGCTCAGTCTTCTGTTTTAAATATTGGTAATCCTATAATTCACGGAGATTAACAGTGAACAAATTAACTCATCAGCGCATCATCAATTCATTGAATCATCAGATCACTTTATCGTCTTGCTCATCTCAAGCATGGCCTCAATCGGTTTCAGTGCCTTCAGGCGCAACTCGTCGTCAATCAGGATTTCAGGCAACTCATACTTCATGCACAGATAAAGTTTTTCCATTGTGTTACGTTTCATATAAAAGCATTCGGAGCAGTTGCAGCTTTCATCAAATACCAGTGCCGGGATCAGTTCTTTGTGAGGGGCACGCTTTTTCATCTCATGCAGAATTCCCTCTTCGGTTGCTACGATAAATTTCTGACTGTCGTCTTTTTCCACATAATTAAGCAGTGCGGATGTGGAGCCAATGAAATGCGCCAAATCAAGAACTGCAGATTCACTTTCGGGATGAGCAATAAGTTTTGCATCTGGGTTCTGAGCAAGTTGTGTGGCAATCCTTTCCATAGAAAAGGCTTCGTGCACGATACAGCTGCCGTCCCAAAGAATCATATCACGACCTGTTTTCTTCGTCAGCCAGGCACCTAAATTCTTATCCGGAGCAAAAATAATCGGACGGTCTGCAGGAAGCGACCTGATAATGGTTTCCGCATTCGAGCTGGTTACAATAATATCGGACTCGGCCTTAGTCTCGGCATTACAGTTTATGTAAGTAGCAATTAAAGCACCGGGATGCTGGGCGCGCATGGCGCGGAGACCTTCGCCACTGCAACCGTCGGCCAGCGAACAGCCTGCCTGAGTATCCGGAAGCACAACCTTTTTGGTTGGGTTCAGGATTTTGGCAGCTTCAGCCATGAAGTGTACGCCGCAGAAAGCGATCATATCTGCATCGGTATCCTTTGCCTGACGGGCCAGCTGCAAGGAATCACCCAAAAAATCCGCAATATCCTGAATGGCGGGCGGCTGGTAATAGTGCGCCAGGATCACGGCATTTTTTTCCTTCTTAAGGTCCAGGATGGCCTGCACCAAAGCTTCGCCCTTTGGAATGACTATATTTTCAATATTCAGAAATCCCCTAACCGGGAGATTTGCTTTTGCTTTATCTAAAAATTCGGTACTCATGCTAGAAATATTTAGGATTGGGATGTTTAAATTTAAAATAAAAATCGTTGATCAGCTTCTGAGAGCTTATGGTCCGCTGGTCGGTATGGTTTGCAGCCGCTGATGTATTGTTATGCGGAAGGTTTAAAATCTCGCCTATTGTTGGATGCCCCGGCGCTACCAGATTATAGGTCCCGCCGGTGCCCGGGTTATTGATCAGAACTTCAACGGCCTGCAGGATGTCCTCAAAATGGATATGGTTCGCTTTCTTTTCAGTATTTGTCGGGGATTTACCGCTATAAAAATTTTGTATTGACCGGTCATCGCCCATAATCCCACCTAGACGGAGAACTGTAGTTTGCGGAAATTTCGCCAGTACCGTTTCTTCGGCTTTTACAATATCTTCCCTCAGATTTTCAATATGATCTTCGGTGAAAATACCATTCTGCTGAGGATAAACGCCTGTAGAACTTAAAAAAACGGTTTTTGTCGCGTTAATTTTCAGTTTCTTAAAGCCCTCGAGCCAACTGGATTTTGCAACCGGCATACTGAAAATGACCACATCAGCCGAATGAAGTTGCGGAATGTCCTGAGGATTCGTAAAATCAAACAAATAAGCTTCCGAGGCCACTGACCTTAAATACGCTAATTTCTCTGTGGTGGTAGTGGTTACAATCACGTCGTGATTCTTCTCCTTCAAAAATGCAGCCAGCCGCACGCCTACCCAACCACAGCCCAGGATCACAATTTTCATGAAGCCAGAAAATTTTCTATCACTTTTACTACAGCATCTTTGGCAACCTGAAGATGATCATTAACTAAAATCTCATCAAACTGATCTTTAAAGGTCATTTCTTCTCCTGCTTTTGCCAAACGGCTCATAATTGTTTCGGCATCATCGGTAGCACGCAGATTGAGTCTTCTCTCCAGTTCTTCAACAGACGGAGGCATTATGAATATAGAGATGGCCTTATCATCAAAGTAATTTTTCAGCGAGATGCCACCTTTAACATCAACGTCAAAGATCACAATTTTGTTTTCCTCCCAGATTCGCTCCACTTCAGATTTCAGCGTGCCGTAATACTTGTCTTCATACACTTCTTCGTACTCCACAAAAGCATTTTCAGCGATACGCGCACGGAATTCGTCTGGTGTAAGGAAATGATAATCAACACCGTCTTTCTCCTCACCGCGCGGAAGGCGGGTGGTACAGGAAACTGAAAATGAAAGTTGCGGAAAAGTTTCCAGACAATGTTTCACCAAAGTTGTCTTACCGCTGCCGGAGGGTGCTGAAAATATAATAACTTTTTGCATATTAATATTTCGACCGGTGTCTTTATAACACGTTTAAGGTTTGCTCTTTAATTTTCTCCAGGTCATCCTTCATCATCACTACCAGCTTCTGGATTTCAGCATGGTTGGCCTTGGAACCAAGCGTATTGATCTCGCGCCCTATTTCCTGAGAGATGAAACCTAACTTTTTACCGTTCAGGTTTTCGTTCTTCATTACTTCAGTGTAATACTTCAGATGCTGTATAAGGCGGACTTTTTCCTCAGAAATATCAAGTTTCTCTGTATAGTAAGCCAATTCCTGATAGAATCGGGTTTCATCTATATTGCCGAACTCCTTTAGCGTGTTCTGATACCTCTCCTTGACTGCTTCCAGACGGATTCCTTCGTAAGGCACCACCATGGAAAGATAGGTTTCGATATTGTGAATGTTCCGTTTAAGTTCTTCGTGCAGGATATCGCCTTCAGTCTTACGGAATTCTTCGAATTTTGTTAAAGCCTGGTCTACAAGCTGATTAATCAATACCCATTCACTGTCATCAACCTCGTCATTCTTTGCTGTGGTAGCATCGGGCATTCTGATGGCCATCTTAAGATATTCAAAATCAGGTCCATCACCTGCAACGGTTTTCAATTGCGACATATAGGATTTTACAAGTTCCGAATTAATGCTGGTATCTCCGGAAGTATTTGTAGTTTCCAGATTGATATAACAGTCTACTTTGCCACGCATAATGCGGTCGTTCAACACCTTACGGATTTCGAATTCCTTTTCTTTATAGCGCTGCGGCATCTTGATATTCAGATCAAAAGCCTTACTGTTTAGGGATTTGATATCAACTGTAATTTTTCTGCCTTCTAAGACCCCCTCGCTTCTGCCGAAGCCGGTCATGGATAAAATCATAGATTCGAATTAGGTAACAAAGATAAAGATTATTGAGGGAAACTGCAGACGTGGCGCTGTTAATTCAGCACTGTGCGTTTCTGGAAAAAATTAAGGAAATTTGCAGCGTGAAAAAATTAATTTCCATTGTAGGCACTACTGGTATAGGAAAAACCGCGCTGGCCATCAATATTGCAAAACATTTCGGCACTGAAATTATTTCCTGTGATTCGCGGCAGTTCTTCCGTGAGATGCCTGTCGGTACAGCAGCGCCCTCGGCTGAAGAACTTGCAGCGGTACCTCATCATTTTATAGGCAACCTTTCCGTGCAGGATTATTATTCCATTGGTCAGTACGAGCGGGATGCACTGCAAAGAATTTCTGAACTTTTCATCAACCAGGATGTAGTTGTGCTTGTGGGCGGAAGCATGATGTATGAAAAAGCGGTTATTGAAGGTCTTAACAGTCTTCCCGAGGCCGATGCGGACAATCAGCAGAAACTGGAAGCGATTTTTAGAGAACACGGTATTGAAGCATTACAGCATATGCTTCAAAAAGAGGATCCGCACTACTTTGAGATCGTGGACAGAGACAATCACCGCCGGCTGTTACGGGCTTTGGATGTGATCTGGCAAACCGGGAAAACCTATACTGAAAATATTGCAGAGCCACTTAAACCACGCGACTTTGAAGTGATCCGAATCGGTATCGAGGCTCCGCGTGAAATCATTTATGAGCGCATTAACGAAAGAGTTACGCAGATGATGGAAAAAGGACTGCTGAAGGAAGTTCAGTCACTTCTTCCCTACCGGGACCTCACCGCACTGCAAACTGTTGGTTACACAGAGCTTTTCAAACATTTAGATGGCCAGTGGACGCTTGATTTCGCTCTGGACGAAGTAAGGAAAAATTCCCGGAGGTTTGCGAAAAGGCAGCTTACCTGGTACAGGAAGGAGGAGGATATCCAATGGGTAAACTACGAAAATTCACTGCAGGAATCCTTATCTTTGCTTCGGAATCACAACATCAAACCAAAAAACTGAAAGTAATGGCAAACACACCTTCCAATATGCTTGAACTGGGAACTAAGGCTCCCTTCTTCGAACTTCCAAACCCTTCTCACTCCAACGAACTTCAGTCGCTGGAGGAACTGAAAGGTGAAAAAGGAACTCTAATAATATTTATGTGCAATCACTGCCCGTTCGTACTTCATGTGATTGACAAACTGGCGGAACTCTATGAGGATTACAATGATAAAGGAATTGAGTTCATCGCGATCAATGCGAATGATGCTGAAAAGTATCCCGCAGATGCTTCCGAGAAGATGGCCGAGTTTCAGGTGGAGAGAAAATTCGACTTTCCCTATCTGTACGATGAAAGCCAGGCAATTGCAAAAGCTTATGATGCCGCCTGTACACCGGATTTCTTCTTTTTTGATGACAAACTGGATCTTGTTTACCGTGGTCAGATGGACGACAGCCGGCCCGGTAACCAGAAGGAAATCACCGGCGAGGATTTGATCGTAGCTTTCGAAAATCTTCTTGCGGGTGCACCTCAGGAAGAAATGCAGCGACCGAGTATGGGTTGCAACATTAAATGGAAATAAAAACCGAACGCACCCGATTGGGTGCGTTTAATTTATCTGAAAAATGGATTATACTGTTTCTCAAAACCTATGGTGGTAGGATTACCGTGCCCGCTGTACACCTTGGTTTCGTCCGGCAGGGTAAAGAGCTTTTCACTCACACTGGCGATAAGCTGCTCGTGATTCCCTTTATATAAATCTGTGCGCCCAATGCTGCCTTCAAACAGTACATCGCCGGAAACAGTAAGACCACTTTCTGCGGAGTAAAAAGCAATGCTTCCAGGTGAATGTCCGGGAACATGAAGTACTTCCAGATTATCATCGCCAAGTGAAATGACGTCGTTTTCTTTCAGGAATTTCAGTTCGCCGCTGAAAGGTTTAAAAAAGAAACCGAACCGGTTGGCATCCATCGGGTTGCGGTCCAGGATCTCTTTCTCTATTTCGTGCAGCATCACGGGAACTTTATAGGTATCGTGTGCCCACTGCAGACCGAGGACATGGTCTATATGTGCATGAGTTAACAGAATATTCCGGACTGTTAACTTATTTTCTGAAATAAAATTCTGAAGCTGATCTGTTTCGGCATCGCTGAAATTGCCCGGATCTACGATGAAGGCATTACCTTGCTTATTATAAAGTACATAAGTATTTTCTGAAAACGGATTGAAGGCGAATGATTTTATCTGAAGCATTGCATTATTTTATTAAAAGCAAAAGTACAAATTCCTGTTAGAGCGCAGAAACAGGATATTAGCGGTTGGTGTAATTTTCGTTATCTTCGTGGAGATGAAATCATTAACTTTAACATTTATGTTTCTGTCGGCTTTCCTTTTCGGGCAGGACATCCGCGGAATACAGCTTTTCAATCCTCAGACCAATGATGAAACTCCGGTAATTGGTTTTAATGAACGACTCATACTCAAATTTGACGATTTTTCAAATTCGAGTACGGCTTATAGATACACGGTCCGGCATCTGGACCGCAACTGGCAGGATGATGGGCTTTTCTTTACCGAATATGCTAACGGCAGCCTGAATGCGCTTATTGATCAGTTCAAATACTCATTTAACACTTTACAGAAATATACCAATTACACACTTACATTTCCAAACGACAAGATCAGACCTAAAATTTCTGGGAATTTTGAGCTTATAGTTTATACAGAAAGCGCCAGTAGACCTGTTTTTACAAAAAGATTTTCTGTGGTGGAAGCAGCGGCCGAAGTAGGTGTAATGGTAAGCAGAACGACCGATGCACGGAATCCCCAGATCAATCAGCGGGTCGAGGTCCAGGCAAGCGGTCCGGCATTGCTTCAG
Source organism: uncultured Chryseobacterium sp. (assembly GCA_964468335.1). Lineage (GTDB taxonomy): Bacteria > Bacteroidota > Bacteroidia > Flavobacteriales > Weeksellaceae > Marnyiella. The sequence goes on from CAYXUO010000019.1 coordinate 21,347, forward strand.
AATATAAATTCCGTTAGTCTTTCGGTGGTACAGAACAACAATTCAAATATGTCTCTTCATAATCTGAGACCTACCACAACTTTGGGTAACCGCATTATGTTCCAGCAAATGAATCTGGCGTTTCCGGGAAATATGGAGTTTTATTATTTCGACAACAAAATAATTGACCAGGCAGTTGATATGGTCTCAGGTACGGAGCAGATTGAGGGCACTAACTACACCTATCTTTATCCGGTATGGGCCTACCCGCAGAATTACCAATACCAGCCCGATGTGAACGGTGCCTTTTATTTCCGCAGAAATGATTTGGGAATAGAAAGGAATGCCGACAACGAGGCTGATTACTCCTGGGTTCATTTTGTCCTTGAGTCAAGTAAAATGGATAAGGAAATTTATGTCCTGGGTGCTTTCAATGATTTCCTACCGAGTGAAGAGAACCAGATGTTCTATGATGAAAAAGAAGGTATGTACATTGCCAGGATTTATCTGAAGCAGGGATTCTATAACTATATCCTGGCTACAAAACCGCCCGGCGGGCAGTTAAACTTTGGCGAGATTAACGGTAATTTCTGGCAGACTGAAAACCTTTACCAGGCGTATCTTTATTACACCCCTTTCGGCCGAAATTATGACGGCTTAATGGGTTACGGTGAATTCCGGACTCCGGTAAGGTAGTTTAGACCAGGAAAAAATCTTCAAGCTTCTCCTCGCAAAGGGTCTTCACCACCTCAATCCACCGGTCTTCATCATTAAGACATGGTATGTAGTGGAAATTCTCGCCACCGGCATGCATAAATTCTTCTTTACCCTCAACAGAGATTTCCTCCAGGGTTTCAAGGCAGTCCGAAACAAAAGCGGGACAAACAATGGCCAGATTCTTTATTCCTTTCTTTGGTAAATTTTCAAGGGTTTCATCCGTGTAAGGCTCGATCCACTTGTCATTGCCTAAGCGGGACTGAAAAGTCACGATGGTCTTTTCCTTTGGAATATTGAGTTTTTCAATGACAGTCTCGGTGGTTTTAAAACACTGATGCCTGTAGCAAAACTGGTGACTTGGGTTAGTGTCCCGCGAACAGCAGTCATTCAGGTTACAGGTTTTTGTAGGATCGGTCTTGTAAATATGCCTTTCCGGAACACCGTGATAGGAAAACTGCAGCGCATCATAATTTTCGGGCAGTTTTTCGCG
>CAYXUO010000020.1:0-21951 GCA_964468335.1 uncultured Chryseobacterium sp.
GAACACCCAAACTTTTGGCCTTTCCTACTCCCAGAACTTCAATTTTTCCGTGAGTGTTGCGTCGGCCTACGATCGCAACAATTTTTGTTGTCCCGATATCGAGTCCTACTGAATACTCTTGATTTTCCATTATTTGCCGATTTGATTTTTTCTACTTTACCTTATTTCAATCTTAACTGTTGCCTCTTCAGAGGCAGTGGTTTCGCCTCAATCATTTACCGCGTGACGGATGTTGTTCTGCTAGAAGATAGCTGTGCCCGCTCTGCCGCGAGTTTCACGAGTTCCTTGCTGGAGGCGTTAATAATACTGTCATTCTTTCCGTAACCCGGATTAAGCGTGGTTACAATCTGGTTATCATATTTTACAGAAACCCGGCTGTATTTTTCCGGTTCCTGGAAGACCAGGAATTTTTCCACAAATGTCCGGAAGCCTTTAACTTTAAGCTCTATTTTTTCCAATGAGCCAAGCTCCACCCTATAGTGACCATCACTTGTAAGCAGATTATAGTCGCCGTCTTCCTTGGCGATGCCTATAAAATATTTCCGGCTGAAATCATCCTTCTCTATTTTCCGCACGAGTTCTGCAACCCTCAGATATTCGCTTCGTTTCACATCTCCCTGCACGAGCATGGCGGGATGTGAATATATTCTGGACAAAGGGAACTCGTTTCCTTTTCCGTCTACATAAAAGTTCTCACCGTCCCTGTTCAGCCGGAAGGCCGGCACCCGCTGCCGGATATCTACATTAAGATCACCATTCAGATTCAGATATACATTGGCACTGTCCACAGACGGGAAATTATTTATCTCCTTTTCCAGGGCCGGTATGTCAATATCCCCGATCTTTCCGGAAGGATTTGCCTTCCGTATGAAATCCATTACGTTTTTCTCGTCGATGAAGTAGACCTTTTCCAACCCCTTTGGATAGACCATGTTAATGGATACATTTTCCATGGGCGCATCATTGAAGCGCTTCAGGGAAAAGCTGAGCAGCAAGCCGAAAATAACTACGGTTGCCAGAATCTTCAGAAGTCTCCATTTTTTTTTCATATCCTTTTTCCCATTGGGATCAATCCTTATAAGAAGGTTTTTATTAATTTAAATATTTACATTCTCACTTTGCGACAGCCAGGCTACCAGAGGGTCATACAGCGTATCTATATTACCTGCACCCACGGTAAGCAGGATGTCGAACTCTTTTTCTTTTATCTTCTCCAAAGCCGCTTCCAGACTGGAAACTTCTTTTGCTTTTGCCTGAATTTTATCTGCCAGCCAATCAGAAGTTATACCAGGAAAATTCTGCTGGATTTCCCGCGCAGGATAAATGTCCAACAGCATTAATTCGTCTGAGTTTTCAAGGCTTTTGGCAAAGTCATCAGCAAAATCACGCGTCCGGCTGAAGAGATGCGGCTGAAAAACCACCAATAACTTTTTCGTCGGGTAGAAAGTCCTGATAGAGCCTAAAACCGCATCCAATTCTGTAGGATGGTGGGCATAATCGTCGATGTATATCTTTCCGCTTTCAAAAAAATGCTTGGTATAACGCCTTTTAATCCCTTTGAACGAAGCTATAGCGGATTTCAAAGTATTGAAATCTACACCAAGGCTGTGCAGCAAGGCAATAGCTGCCGTAGCATTTTCCACGTTATGTATTCCCGGGATTTCCCAAACAAAATCGCGTACCGTTTCAGCAGGCGTATGAAAGTCGAAATAAATCCTGTCCCGGTCCATCCGCAGGTTATCGGAATAATAATCTGCAGGCTCATTCACCGCGTAGGACCTGCATGGCCTTCCAATATCTATACCCTTACGTACAAACAGGTGATCATGTTCCGGAATAAGTGCTCCAAACTGTCTGAATCCTTCCTCAATAGTTTCTTTGTCGCCATAAATATCGAGATGATCCGCATCCGTAGATGTGATCACAGCCCAGTCGGGTGACAGTTTCAGGAAACTGCGGTCGTACTCGTCTGCCTCTACAACAGAATATTCGTTTCCGTTAAAGAGAAAATTGGATTTAAAGTTCTCTGCAATTCCACCCAGGAAACAGGAAAAAGGCAAACCGGCTTCATTGCAAAGATGTGCTATCAGCGAGGAGGTTGTTGTCTTGCCATGAGTGCCGGCAACTGCAAGACAATTCGTATTTTGGGTTATTAAGCCAAGAACTTCCGCCCGTTTGAGAATAGTGAATCCATTGTCCTGAAAGTAAGACAGGATTTCAAGCTGTTTGATTGCCGGTGTGTAAATGACAAGCGTAGATTCTCTGTCAAGTGTGTTAATACGCGAATCTATATTGTCTTCAAAAGTAATCTCAACACCCTCCAGCAACAACGCTGTCGTTAATTTGGTAGGTGTCCTGTCATAACCCAAAACGGTTTTACCCGAAGCCTGGAAATACCGCGCCAGGGCACTCATCCCAATGCCGCCAATTCCTACGAAGTAGAAGTTCTGATACTGCTCTACATTCATACCTTCAGGGTTTTAAATATTTCATCTACTATTTCTACTGTCGCTTCAGGTTTTCTGAAAGCGGTCATATTCTTACTCATCTCCGCACGTAATTCTGGATTTTCGCACATCTCAAGAAGTGTAGTCCAAAACAGTTGGGTCATTTCACTATCCTTTACCATTTTAGCCGCATTCACAGCGACCAGACTTTCCGCATTTTTTGTCTGATGGTCTTCAGCAGCAAAGGGAAACGGTACCAACAATATGGGTTTGCCTGCAATTGCGAGTTCTGAGATCGCGATTGCACCCGCCCGTGAAACGATGATATCTGCCGCAGAATAAGCCAGGGCCATATCAGCGATAAACTCATGAAGCTGAATGATGGATCCAGAGAGTTTATTCAGCTGGTCATCATTCATCAGGTCACTGTATCCTGACTTTCCGGTTTGCCAGATCAGCTGAAAATCCTTCTGCAGAAGTTTTTCAATATTTTCTTTCCAGGCCTTATTCAGGGTAGCTGACCCCAGTGAGCCGCCCACAGAAAGTATGGTAAGCTTATTTGGGTCGAGGCCCATTTTTTCTTTTGCGGTCCTGGTTTCTGTTAGACCATCTACTATGGTCTGACGTACGGGATTACCTGAGAAGACTGTTTTGTCCTTTGGAAATCCAGTAACATCCGGGTAAGCGGTAAAAACTTTCTTAGCTTTTCCGCTTAAGATTTTGTTAGTAATGCCGGCATAGGAATTTTGTTCCTGTATAAAGACAGGTATTCCCAAGCGTGATGCCGAATATAGAGCCGGCCCGCTGGCAAATCCTCCTGTTCCCACCGCGAAATCAGGCTTGAAATCCTTCAGGATCTTACGGGTTCTGCGTAAACTTTTCAAAACTTTAAAAGGTAAGCCAAAGTTGGAAAGTAAGTTCCCGCGGTCTATACCGGAAATATCAATTCCTCTTATAGCATAACCCGCCTGCGGAATTTTCTCCATCTCCATTTTGCCGTTTGCACCAATAAACAGAAAATCGGCATCGGGAAACCGCTTTCGGATCTCGTCAGCAATAGCAATGGCCGGAAAGATGTGTCCACCTGTTCCGCCGCCGCTCAATACTATTTTCAGTTCTCTGGTCATATCAGCTTACGCAATATCATTTATTTCTTCAATACTCTGTTTCTTACCCATCCCTTCTTCGTCAAAAACCTGGATCCTGGAGCTCACGTTAAGTACGAGTCCCAGTTGTATATACGTGACCAGCATGGACGTACCTCCATAACTGATGAGCGGCAGTGGCTGGCCGGTTACCGGTATTATATTTATGGCCACAGCAATGTTTACCGCCAGCTGTACAAATATCATGATACCCATGGCCAGCACGAGCAGCGAGCCAAAGAAGGCCGGCATCTTGCTGGCGATCATTACAATCCGTATTATTATAATCAGGTACAGTGCGATGAGAAAAGCAGCGCCAAAAAACCCATATTCTTCCACAATAATGGCAAAGATGAAATCGGAAGCTGACTGCGGAAGCATTTGCTTAAGCGCACTTTTTCCCGGCCCCATTCCTGTAATACCGCCGTGAACAATTGCTGCCTTGGCCTGCATTACCTGGTAATTTTTGGCTTTGTCACTTTCATCCTCTATCTGGGCACCCTGCTTGGAGTTCATGAAAACTTCTACTCGGCTCATCCAGGTATGTACACGGTTTCCGCCAATCAGGTTGGTATTTAATGCCACCATGATGAAAAGAGTGATCGCAATAACTGAAGTTCCGATGAAACCTGCAATATACTTCCAGTTCAGCTGTCCGATGATCAGTACCGCCACGGAAACTATAAGTATCATCAGAGCGGTAGAACCATTGTCTTTACCCACCAGAAGCAGCACCAGAAGTATGGAGCCGAAAATGTAAAATATGTTTTCGATGGGCAGCCTGTCGCGCTTTATCTTCTTCGTAAGATAACGGCAGAGATAAATAATGAGCATAAGGTATGCAAATGATGAAGGCTGAAAAGAGACCGGCGTTCCGGGAATTTTAAGCCAACGTGAGGCACTGGCCCCGTCTATGGTTTGCCCGGTAAACATGGTGATTCCCAGCAGTCCGATGGTGATTACCAGGAGCGCACTGCTGAGCTTGCCAATGGCTTCGTATTTTACCATTCCAACCAAACGCATTATAATAAGTCCTATGATTACAAAGAACATATGCTTGATTACGTGACTGGTAGTAGTCCCGTTATTAACGATATACTCCAGGTTGGAACTGGCTGAATATACCGGAAATATGGAAAAGACAGAAATCACGATAATGGCCATCCAAAGGACTTTATCGCCCTTCAGAAACTCCTTCCTGCTTTCTGCTTTTAATTCTTTCATGACTTATACTTTGTTTATTGCCAATTAAATAGTTACTTTCTGCAATACCTCTTTCTTAAACTGATCGCCCCGGTCTTCATAACTCTTGAAAAGATCGAAACTTGCGCAACATGGTGACAGGAGGACAGTATCCCCCTCCTCCACAACAGATCTGCTTATTTTCACCGCTTCCTCCATACTCGAGGTATCGTAAATCAGATCTTTTTTATCCTGAAAGAATTTTAAGATCTTCTCATTATCCAGACCCAGGCAAATGATGGCTTTAACTTTCTTTTTCACCAAATCCTCAATTTCGGTGTAATCGTTCCCTTTGTCTACGCCTCCCACAATCCATACCGTAGGTCCTTTCATGCTTTCGAGAGCATAATATGCTGCATTCACATTGGTGGCCTTGCTGTCATTAATATATTTAACGCCATCTGATTCGGCTACCAGTTCAAGCCTGTGCTCCACGGCCTGAAACGTCATCAGTGAGTTTCTTATGCTCTCGCTGGTGATATTTAATATCTTACCGGCCAGAGAGGCTGCCAGACTGTTGGCAATATTATGTTTGCCCAGGAGTGAGAGCTCATCTATCTTCATTGAGAAATGGTCCTGCATCTTCACGTAAATCCTGTCTTCATCGGCATAGGCACCGGGAGTTACCTTTTCTTTTAGGGAGAAAGGCAGCTTTTTCGCTTTAATTTCCAATCTCTCAAGCAGGTTCAGGCTCATCTCGTCATCACGGTTGTAGATGAAAAAGTTGTCATTTTCCTGATTCTCGGCAATGCGAAACTTCGCAAGCGCGTACTCTTCATAATTATAGTTGTACTGGTCCAGGTGATCCTGACTCAGATTCAGCAGCAATGAAATATAAGGCCTGAAGTTCTGGATATCGTCCAGCTGGAAGGAACTAACCTCAAGCACATAATATTCATGGTTCTCGTCGGCTACCTGCTTCGCAAAGCTCTTTCCGATATTACCGCCCAAACCAACATTCATGTTGTCGTTTTTCAGAATATGATAAATGAGCGAGGTTGTAGTAGTCTTGCCATTACTCCCTGTTACCGCGATAATCTTGGCACCTGTAAATTCTGAAGCGAATTCAATCTCGGATGAAAGCCTGATGCCTTTCTCATTGATCTTCACAATAAGATCGGCTTTTTTGGGTATTCCCGGCGATTTTATTATCCAGTCTGCCTGCAGAATGCGGTCTTCATCATGATTTCCCTCTTCAAATTCAATATTGTTTTCTTTAAGAATGGTTTTATACTCATCCTTGATGATGCCTTTGTCCGACAGGAATATATTGAGACCTTTCTTTTTGGCCAGATATGCTGCTCCAACACCGCTTTCGCCGCCACCCAAAACAACTATTTTCATTTCTCCTTTTTTATTCCTGTTAGTATATCACCGGCGTATATCGGCGTATTATCTTACTTTGAGGGTAATCAGGCATATAATTGCCAACATTACCCCAATAATGATCATTCTGTTTACAATCTTACTCTCATGATAACCGCTCTTCTGATAATGATGGTGCAGTGGCGACATCTTGAAAAACCGGTTGTTTTGGGCGTACTCCAAACCGAACTTTCTTTTGCGGTATTTGAAGACGGCTACCTGAAGCATCACTGAAATATTTTCCACCAGAAAAATACCGCACAGCAGTGGTATCAGAAGTTCCTTGCGGAGTATGATCGCCAGTACAGCAATAACCCCTCCCAACATTAAACTCCCTGTATCTCCCATAAATACCTGCGCGGGGTAAGTATTGTACCAAAAAAAACCGATAACCGCACCTACCAGAGCTACTGTAAATATGGTAGTCTCACCCATGTTTGGCAGGAACATAATATTCAGATAATCCGCGAAAATTATATTCCCCGACACATACGCCAAAAAGGCCAGGGTGAGGAGTATGACGACACTTGTACCGGCTGCCAGACCGTCTATACCGTCCGTAATGTTGGCGCCATTTGATACAGCTGTCACAATGAAAATAACAAGTGGGATAAATACAGCCCACGCCCATTCCTGCTGACCTTCCTCGTCCATCCAGAACAGAATTTTGCTGTAATCGAACTCGTTGTTTTTGAAGAAAGGAACTGTGGAAACGGTTGACTTTTCGGTGGGCATAAAGTTCCTTTCCACATTATTTCGGTTTACGACCGAAGCGTCTGCATATTTTCTTTTCACCGTAATATCCGAATGATAGTACATGGTAACCCCTACTATCAGACCTAACCCTACCTGACCAATAACTTTGAACCGACCGGAAAGTCCATCCTTGTTTTTTTTGATTTTTTTCAGGTAGTCGTCAATAAATCCTATGGCACCCATCCAAACAACAGAGACGATAAGCAGCGCGATATACACATTTAATATCTTGGTAAACAGGAGTACGGGTATCAGTGTAGCTAAAATAATGATCAGTCCACCCATGGTAGGTGTACCTTCCTTTTGCTTTTGCCCTTCCAAACCAAGATCACGTACCAGTTCGCCCATCTGCCTGTTGCGGAGGTAATTGATAATCCTCTTTCCAAATACCAGTGCAATCAGCAATGAAAACAATACTGCCAGTGCTGCCCTAAAGGAAATATACCGGAGCAGGTTTAGTCCCGGAATGTGAATTCCGTTTGCAGTAAAATATTCGTACAGGTAGTATAGCATTATATTCAGTTAAATTAATAAGGATCTGTAATTACACTTACTTGGACATCTGTTGCCAAAGGTGGCCAATGACCTCCCGGTCGTCAAAATGGTGACGTACACCGTTGATTTCCTGGTATGTTTCGTGGCCTTTGCCGGCAACGAGGACAATATCTTTGGGCTCGGCAAACTTAATGGCCATCTTTATCGCTTCTTTTCTGTCGGCAATCACAGTATATTTGCCAAAATTCTGGGGCTCAATACCGGCTTCAATCTCTTTAATGATTGTTTCCGGATTTTCCGTGCGTGGATTGTCGGAAGTAAGTATCGTCAATGTGGATTTTCGGGCCGCGATCTTACCCATCAAGGGTCTTTTTTCACGGTCACGGTCGCCACCACAGCCAAATACTGTAATCAGTCTTTCATTTTTTGTCCGGATCTCATTTATACTGTCCAGAAGGTTTTCCAGCGCATCAGGTGTGTGCGCATAATCTACAATGAAAAAAATTCCTCCGTCAGACTTTACAATTTCAAACCGCCCGTTTACACGTTTTAGGTCAGATATTACCGTTAATACTTCCTCTTCGGTCCGTCCCGACTCCACCGCAACTGCAAATGCCAGCAGGAGATTATAAACATTGAATCTTCCGGTGAGGGTGGTCCAAATTTCTTTCCCGTTAAACTGGAGCATCATCCCGTTGAAATCTGCCTCCATCAGCCGGCCATGATAATCGGCCATGGTCTTCAATGCATAACTTTTTTTACGGGCTTCTGTATTCTGCATCATTATGCTGCCGTTCTTATCGTCCAGATTGGTGATCGCTACAGCGTCGGCACTTAATCCGTCGAAAAAGCTTTTTTTGGTGCGCAGGTATTCACCAAAAGTATTGTGGTAATCTAGGTGATCATGCGTAATGTTGGTAAAGCCAGCAACGCTGAAACTCAGACCTTCGGTTCTGTGCTGATGAATTCCGTGTGAACTCACTTCCATGAATGCATGTTCACAACCTTCCTGAACAGCTTCTGCCAGAATTTTGTTGATGGTAAGTACATCAGGCGTGGTATGCGTGGAAGGCATCACCTTATCTCCAATTCTGTATTCAACAGTAGAAATAAGAGCACAATGATGTCCCAACTTCGTGAAAATATCAAACAGTAGGGTACAGACCGAAGTCTTGCCGTTGGTGCCGGTAATTCCAACAAGTTTCAGTTTTTTTGAAGGATTACCATACCAATTGGAGGCAAGTGCTCCCAAGGCAATAGCCGAATCCTTAACGCGAATGTAAGTAACATTCGCAACCAATTCTTTCGGAAATTCCTGACATACAATTGCAGCAGCACCATTCCTTATGGCAGGATCAATAAACAGCTGTCCCTCTGCTGTCACACTCTTAAGTGCAACATAAAGTGCCCCCTCCACAGCCAGGCGACTGTCGGATACGACGGATGAAATTTCACGGTTCGTTTCACCGTAAATTTCGAGAGCAGGGATTCTGTTTAGTAATTTCTGTAAATTCATGACCCATTTTTAGCCGGGATGTGGCTGATTTATATTTATACTGTTATTGCAGAGTGAGGTATACTTTCTGGGTTTTGCCTATAACAGCGCCCACTTCCGGAAACTGTTCCCTAATTTTGCCCACTCCTTTATAGTCCACTCTGTAACCGGCATTTTCCAGTTGGGGAATTACATTTTTTCCTATTAAACCTACCAAAGCAGGCATACGACCGTCTGTTATACTCACCTTTGTATTCCGTCCGGTCATTTTGGAGAGGTCAACCTTACGGTCCACCAGCATTGACTGTTCGATATTCTGAGGCGTCTTGAGGAAGGTTTTACCAGCAATCTCTTTAAACACCGGGGCGGAAACTACGCCACCGTAGAAACCCTTGGAGTTATCAGGCTGGTCTACCATTACATAGCAGGTATATTTTGGATTGTCTGCAGGGTAAAAACCCGCAAACGAAGCTCTGTACTTCATTGGCCCGGGCAACCAATATTCAAATCTGGCTGTACCGGTCTTGCCTGCCATCTTTAGATTAGGTGTAAAAATGCTTCGCGCTGTCCCTTTTTCCACAGCTTTGGTAAGTGCGCTGGTCATCATCGCTATTGCTTCCGGTGTTGCCATTTTCTTCACCATCACCTCTGGTTTCGCTTCGTATACCACTTTACCGTCCTTCATTATTTTATCAATAAACAGCGGTTTCAGCATAGTTCCCTTATTGGCTACGCCATTATAGAACGTAGACAGCTGCAGCAGGTTGAAATTTGTTGAATAACCATATGATATGGAGGCCAGAGTGGCCGCGTTCCATCTTTTATTGTCAGGTGTTACAATTGTGGGCTTGGTTACCCCTGGTAACTCAATATCCATCTTGTCGAACATCTTCCATCTTTTCAGATGGTTGAGGAAAATCTGCGGGTTATCGGCGTAATGTTGGGTAATCAGTTTGGCCGTTCCCACGTTGCTGGATTTTGCCAAAACATCACTGATTTCATAGCTGCCGCCCCCATGACCGTCTGAGATCCGCTGTCCTGCATAGGTCCACACCCCGTTACCAACATTCACAGTTGATTTTTCGGTAATGAATCCGTCGTCCATTGCTGCCAGCAGCGAAACTGTTTTGAACGTAGATCCGGGTTCTATTCCGTCCTTCAGGATATAGTTATAGGAATCAACGTACATACCTGGTTCTGTACGGGTAAGGTTTACCATAGCGCGGACTTTTCCGGTAGCTACCTCCATCACCAGTACGCTGCCATGATGGGCATTAAACTTTATCAGTTGCTTTTCCAGAGCCGAGTGCGCAATATCCTGAATCCTAAGATCCAGCGTAGTAAAGACGTCCTGGCCGTCCACCGGTTCAATGGCTTTCCAAAAATCTATCGGCTTCCACTGACTCGAATTAACACGCTGTTCCAGGCGTGTACCGTCTGTCCCGGAAAGATATTTCGAAAAAGCTGCTTCGAGACCCGACTTATACTGACCGTTGTCCATCCCTATCGTTCCTGCCCCAATCTCGGTAGTTGCAAGCTCGCGTTTAAACTTGCGGTCAACGATAAAACCCCCGCGGTTCTTGCCCCGGTTGAAGATAGGGAACTTACGGATGCGGTCGTACTCATCGAAATCGAGTCCCTTTACCAGTGCGTAATACTGGTTTTTCTTCTTACGCTGCTCATCAAAGCGCTGACGGTAAATATTCCGCGGCTTGCCAAACATCACGTTCAGAGAATCGGTAAGCGCGCCGATGTTATTGCTGTATACAGTGTCGCGGATTACCTTGAAATCGATATAAATATCATATCGCATAACGGTGGTAGCCAGTATTGACCCATCAGCAGCGTAGAGATTTCCGCGGGCCGCTTTCAGTTTTGCTTCACGATAGTTTTTACTGATGTAATCTTCCTTTATAGCCTGTACATTAGTATTCTGCAGAATGAGGATACGCACCAGGAAAAGGACAAACACCAGAAATGCTACCAATGCAAAAAGGTAGCCCCATCTTAACGTTTTACGTCTTTTTCTGTCGAAATCACTCTGCTTTTGCATAGCTGCTGTCCAGTTTTATCAATAATTTATGAGGGTGGCTCTCCAGCGGCAAAAGTGAATCCTGGATCATTTCTTTTCCAAGCTGGGATTCCATCTTCACTTTAATCAGCCTGCTCTGAGCATAAGCGTTCCTCGATTTGTATTCTTCAGTTTGTTCTTTCAGCTCATTAACAATCTCAATTTTCTGGTTTACAAGGTGATTGCTGTAAATCATCACCATCATAAGCACAAACAACAACAGAAAATAGCGGTAGTGAGCTTTGATCTCATCCCGGTTCAGGAAGTTTCCCTTTATAATATCTATAAAGGTCAGTCTCTTCTGAGTTCTGTATGTTATTTTCTTTGCCAATTCTTTTAATCTCTGAGGAAGCTCAGACTTTAATTCCTGTTCTCATTTTCGCACTTCTCGCGCGCGAGTTAGTCTCTATTTCTGTCCCGTCGGGAACTGTAGCTTTGTTCTTCAGCAACTCAAAGGTTTTCTTATAATTACCGTAGATGTCGCGGGCGGGTTCGCCTTCAAACATTCCGTTCTTCAGAAACCTTTTCACCAGTCTGTCCTCCAGTGAATGGTAGGAAATAACTACCAGACGTCCACCCGGTTTAAGCACGGAATATGCCTGCTGCAGCATATCCTTCAGGACTTCCAACTCCTGATTTACCTCAATACGGACAGCCTGGAACAGCTGCGCATAAAATTTATTCTGCTTAAACTGCGGTATATAGCTGAATATCTTCTTCAGGTCTTCCGTAGTCTCTATTCTTCTTGATTTACGGTGATGCACGATCTCGCGTGCCAGCCGCCGTGCCTCGCGGAGCTCACCATAATGATAAAAGATATCAGCCAGGTGTTCCTCTTCGTATTCATTGATCACCGCTTTGGCATCAAGCTGCTGCAGCACTTTCATCCGCATGTCCAGTGGGGCATCGCTCCGGGTTGAAAATCCGCGTTCAGCCGCATCGAACTGATGAGAGGACACACCCAAATCAGCCAAAACACCATCCACCTGAGTAATTCCGTACATCAGCAGTGAATTTTCCAGAAAGCGGAAATTCTGATTCACCAGCGTAAACCTTTCATCTTCAATATTATTCTTTAAAGCATCCAGATCCTGGTCAAAACCGAAAAGCCTGCCGACAGCCGACAGCCGCTGCATGATTTCCCGCGAATGCCCGCCGCCGCCGAAAGTACAGTCCACGTAAATCCCGTCTGGACGGGTGACCAAATCATCTACGCTCTGCTTAAGAAGGACGGGATTATGATACATTGATATAAATTCTGGTGTTAAATTTCTTCGTCGAAACTGATGTCGCCCATCACCTCTTCCGCAAGATTTGCGAAATCGGCGTCGGTGGTCATGATCACTTTTTCATAGGCAGCCTTGTCCCAAATTTCGAACAACTCTCCGGCACTTGTAATGACCACCTCCTTTGTAAGCCCTGCAAAAAGAGTCAGGTCTTTGGAAATCTGAAGTCTGCCAGCCGTATCAGGCTCCACCGTTTTTAATCCTGCTGTAAAGCTTCGGATAAAATCAGCGTTCTTTTTCTGAAACCGGTTCAGCCGGTTTATCTTGACCATAAGCTTTTCCCAGGCCTTCATCGGATAGACTTCCAGGCAGGGCTGAAACACGGAACGCTTTACCACAAAGGCAGCTCCGCCAAAGTTCTCCATCTGCTTTGCCAGCGATGAAGGTAACTTCAGGCGACCCTTGTCGTCTATTTTGCATTCGTATGTGCCTATGAAATTATTCATTTGGGACAAATTTATATATTTATTTCCAAAAATTCCCACTTTCTACCACTTTTTGCCTTATTGTTTATAACTTTTAAATAGCGCCTGATAACCCTGGAACCCACTGAAATAAAAGCAGTTGTAAAACGCTTCGGCGCGCGTGAAAAAAAGTACGCAGTAATTGACTGATTTCAGAATAAAAGATTATTTTTATAAAATGTAAGGAATTATTCTGCACCATCTTTGTAATTCGTAATTTTGCAGATACTGAACAAACTCTATGATTTTTAAAACAAAAAAGAAGAAAAAATTTTCCTTCATACAGGAGGGCGAGGGCAAACCTATTGTGCTTCTTCAGGGACTGATGGGTGGTTTGAGCAATTTTACGCTGCTTATTGATTTTTTCTCTAAGAGAGGTTATAGGGTATATTTCCCAGATCTCCCGATATATGATTTACCCATCTTGAATACCAACCTATCAAGCCTGGCCAAATTCGTAGCCAGATTCATAGAAGAGGAAGTGGGAGAACCAGCCATTATTGTCGGTAATTCTATGGGCGGACATGTAGGTCTTATACTGACGCTGGCGCGCCCGGACCTGGTGCATTATCTGGTGCTTACGGGAAGTTCCGGTTTATACGAACGATCATTTGGGGACAGTTTTCCGCGTAAAAATGACCGCGATTATATCCGAAAAAAAGCTGAAGAAGTTTTTTATGATCCGTCCGTGGCTACAGAATCTTTGGTGGACGAAGTATTCTCGGTGGTTAATGACCGAAGCAAAGGAATTAAAACCGTTATGCTGGCACGCAGCGCAATAAAGCATAATATGGAACCGGAGCTGCATAAAATCACAACGCCTACCTGCATCATCTGGGGCAAGCAGGACAATGTTACCCCACCCGAAGTGGCTATAGAGATGGACAGGCTCATACCTGACTCTGATCTTTTCTGGATTGATCAGTGTGGCCATGCAGCCATGATGGAGAAACCCGAAACCTTCAATGAAATCCTTTACGACTGGCTGAAAAGCCGGGAATAAGGAATAATATATGTGGAAGTGATGAACTTCCATTTTTTTTTAAATTCAATATATGATTATCAAAACTGTTGAGTTCCTAAAAAGCTCACAAAGATGGCAGGACTGCCCCGAGCCCACTTTGCCGGAATATGCCTTTATTGGCCGCTCCAATGTGGGAAAATCGTCGCTCATCAATGCCCTGATGAACCATAAGGACCTGGCAAAGACATCGCAGACTCCCGGCAAGACGCAGCTCATCAACCACTTTATCGTAAATGAGGAATGGTACCTTACCGATTTGCCCGGCTACGGTTACGCACGTGTTTCCAAAGTGATGCGAAAGGATTTTGAAAAGCTGAACACCAATTATATCCTGAACCGTAAAAACCTGGTTAATCTGTATGTACTGATAGATGTACGCCATACCCCACAGCAGATTGATCTGGAATTTATGGAGTGGTGCGGCGAAAGCGGAGTGCCGTTTTCAATCGTATTTACTAAAGCCGACAAACTTAGGCCTAATGCAGCGCTGAAAAACGTTGAGGATTACAAGGCAAAGCTGCTTGAGTCCTGGGAAGAACTGCCACCTGTTTTCATTACCTCGGCCGAAAAGAAAGAAGGTTGTGCAGAAATCCTGAAAAACATCTCCAAGACCAACGATCTGCTTAAAAAAAATAAAATCAGGTTTGATGGATAATGTTGTCTGGACAGTGAAGTCTTTTGAGGAACTTACAGTTGCTGAACTGTACTCCATCATCAGAGCCAGAGTAAATGTCTTTGTGGTGGAACAGCAATGCCCCTACCCCGATCTGGATGGATATGACCAACAGGCGCTTCATCTTTGGGCATGGAAAGATGGAGAAGTGGCTGCATACTGCCGGATTTTTGAACCGGGAATCAAATACTCTGAAGCTTCCATAGGCAGGGTTCTTACAGCACAAAAATACAGGAACCTCCGGTTTGGTAAGGTACTGATGAAATTTGCCATAAACACTGTGGAAGCGCGCTACCGTACATCTGCAATACGGATTTCGGCACAGGACTACCTTTTGAAATTTTACACGGAATTAGGATTTAAGGATATGGGGAAGAAATATCTTGAAGACGATATTCCGCACACGGAGATGCTCAGAAACAAGATTACCGGTTAAAAACAAAAAATGGCGAAGTTTGATCTTCGCCATTTTTATTACTGAGCCTCTGTTTCCAGCCAGCCTTTTTCGCCAAAATACTTTTTGAATTTCTGAATCTTAGGTCCAACCACTGCCGAGCAGTAGGGTTGGTTTGGATTCTGATTATAATATCCCTGGTGATAACTCTCTGCAGTCCAAAACTTTTCCAGCGGAGCAAGTTCAGTAACATACTTACCGTTCCATTTTCCTGAGCTTTCAGAAAGCTGGATGGCAGCCTGAGCTTTGGCTTTTTCAGCATCATCCTTATAGAAAATCACCGAACGGTACTGTGTACCAATATCGTTTCCCTGACGGTTAAGCTGCGTAGGGTCGTGCAGGAAGAAAAACACCTCCATAAGCTGTTCATATGAAATGACCGCAGGGTCATAGTTGATCTGTACCACTTCTGCATGTCCGGTTTCTCCAGTAGAAACTTCCTCATAGGTAGGGTTTGCTTTATGTCCACCGGCATAGCCGGATACTGCGGACTCTACGCCGTTAAGCATGTTGAAACAGCTTTCTACACACCAAAAACATCCGCCACCAAATACAAGTTGTTCCATTTTCTTATTACTATCCATCTTTTTTGTTTTATTAGTACTGTTTTTTTCTTCCTGCCCGCTGCAGGAAGTGATTATTAAACTGATTAAAAAAAATAAGAGCCTTTTCATCATTTAAAATTACATCTGTCCGTTAGCCCAAACCAATGCACTGGCTCCCAAAATTGCCGCATCGGCCTCACTAAGCTCGCTGAATACCAGCTTGACCTTATTGCGGAAAACGGGCAGAAGATTCTGTTCCATATGCAGCTTGGCAGGTTTTAAAATAAAATCACCGGCCTTAATAACGCCCCCAAACAGGAGAATAGCCTCAGGCGATGAGAACATGACGAAGTTGGCAAGGGCTTCACCAAGTTTCTGTCCGGTATAGCGAAATACTTCTATAGCTGTGGCGTCGCCCTGTAAAGCGCATTCATAAACAGTCTTTGAATTGATTTCATGTTCCCCATATTGATTCAGCATTGACCCAGGAAATTCAGCACGCATCTTTTTGGCAGTTATTGCTATACCTGTAGCAGAAGCATAGGCTTCCAGGCTGCCTTCAGAGTTCGTGCTCCAGTGCCTGCGGCCACCGGGTTTTACAATTGTATGTCCCAGTTCACCAGCAAATCCATCATGACCGTAAACCAACTTACCGCCACAAATGATACCGCTGCCAACACCGGTTCCCAGTGTTATCATTATGAAATCCTTCATGCCGCGCGCGGCCCCGTACATCAACTCACCAAGCGCTGCAGCATTGGCATCATTTGTCATCGTACAGGATTTCCCAAATTTACGGCTCATCAATTCTGCAAAAGGGACTATACCTTTCCAGTTCAGGTTAGGTGCCTGCTCTATTGTTCCTTTATAGTAATTGGAATTAGGGGCGCCTACCCCAATGCCTTCAACCATAGTCATACCCCCATTCCGCTGTATCATAGGGTCCAGGTTCCGGTAAAGTTCTTCAATAAAATCTTCCACCTCGGGGTGCCCGTCAGTTTTCATGGTCCCCTTATCAAGGATTTCACCGCGATGATTGACAAGTCCGAACTTTGTGTTGGTACCTCCGATGTCTACTCCTATGGCAATACGCCCGGATAAGTCTGTTAATGCCATATGGTATAAATTGGATTTTAAAAGTAGTAAAAAATAAAGTAAACATCGGACAAAAAAAAAGCAGCGGAAAATTTCCGCCGCTATATTTAAAATAATCCTGTTCTTATTGAGGAATTTCTCCTTTGTACAGGAAGGAAATTGTTTCCTTGTTCACCCTGTCTACCATCTCACTGAAAAGATAGAAGGATTCCTGTTTATAAATTACCAGCGGATCTTTCTGCTCATATACAGCACCCTGTGAGGAACGGCGTAAATCGTCCATTTCACGCAGGTGCAGTTTCCAGTTCTCATCTATAAGTGAAAGTGTGATGTTCTTCTCAAAATCATCTACCAGGCTCTGGCATTTTGTATCATAGGCTTTCTGAAGGTCAGTTACGATGGTCATGGTCTTGATTCCGTCTGAGAACGGCACCTGAATCATCTTGAACATGCTTCCCTGATTAACGAAAACGTTCTCGATGATTGGGAACGACTTTTCTTTCATCAGTTCCAGCCTTTTGGCGTAATCTTCCTCAGCTGCACGGTACACGGTTTCGGTGAGGTCCGCTACAGATTTGTTCTTGAAATCATTCTCGGAAACCGGAGTCTCCATAGTAAAGTTCTTGATCATCTCGAATTCAAAAATCTTATAATCGCCATCAGCCTTAGTTTTGGAAACTATAGAATGTGACACATCATAAATCATGTTGGAGATATCGTACTTCAGATGGTCTCCAAAAAGAGCATTCTTCCTTCTTTTGTAGATTACATCACGCTGTTTGTTCATTACATCGTCATATTCCAGAAGTCTTTTACGGATTCCGAAGTTGTTTTCCTCCACTTTTTTCTGTGCCCTTTCTATTGATTTTGAAATCATAGAGTGCTGGATAACTTCGCCCTCTTTGTGTCCCATACGGTCCATCATCTTGGCGATCTTTTCGGAGCCGAAAAGACGCATCAGGTTATCCTCCAGCGATACGTAGAACTGCGAGCTTCCCGGATCTCCCTGACGACCTGCACGACCGCGCAGCTGCCTGTCTACCCTTCTGGAATCGTGTCTCTCTGTACCGATGATTGCTAAACCACCTGCTTCCTTCACTCCTTCACGAAGTTTAATATCGGTACCTCTACCTGCCATGTTGGTGGCAATGGTAACCTGACCCGGACGACCTGCCTCCGAAACAATCTCGGCTTCCTTCTTGTGAAGCTTGGCATTAAGTACCTGGTGCTGTATTTTACGCAGCTGCAGAGCTTTGGAAAGCAACTGAGAAATCTCTACCGAAGTAGTACCCACCAAAACCGGACGACCGGCGGCGGTAAGTCTTTCAATTTCCTCAATTACAGCGTTGTATTTTTCACGGTTGGTTTTGAAAACCAAATCCTGTCTGTCGTCTCTGATAATAGGTCTGTTGGTAGGAATAACCACCACATCCAATTTGTAAATCTGCCAAAGCTCACCGGCTTCCGTCTCAGCTGTACCGGTCATACCTGCAAGCTTGTTGTACATACGGAAGTAGTTCTGAAGCGTAACTGTAGCAAATGTTTGAGTTGCTGCTTCAATCTTCACATTTTCCTTAGCTTCGATAGCCTGGTGAAGTCCATCGGAGTATCTACGGCCATCCATGATCCTGCCCGTCTGCTCATCAACAATCTTAACTTCTCCGTCAATCACCACATACTCATCGTCTTTTTCGAAAAGTGTATAGGCTTTAAGCAACTGATTCATTGTATGCACCCGCTCAGACTTCACGGCAAAATCGCGGAATAGATCTTCCCTCGCAGCAAACTCGTCATCTTTTGACAGGTTTTTCGCTTCCAGTTCAGCAATTTCTGTTGCGATGTCCTGAAGTACGAAGAAATCTTTATCGTCATTACCCTGGGACATGTATTCCACCCCTTTATCGGTAAGGTCTATCTGGTTATTTTTTTCGTCAATTACGAAATACAGGTCCTTATCCACGATTGGCATATCGCGGTTGTTATCCTGCATATACTGTCCTTCCACTTTCTGAAGAAGCGCTCTGTTTCCACTTTCGGAAAGAAACTTAATCAGGTGACGGTTTTTTGGAAGACCACGGTAAGACTGCAATAGTTTAAATCCGCCTTCTTTGGTATTTCCGGCCGCAATTAGCTTCTTGGCTTCGTTAAAGATCTGGGATACGGTTTGCTTCTGTACAGCCACAATTCTGTCTACTGAAGGTTTCAGTACATCAAATTCCTGACGGTCGCCCTGAGGAACCGGCCCGGAAATGATAAGAGGGGTTCTGGCATCATCAACAAGAACAGAATCCACCTCATCCACGATTGCAAAGTTGAGTTCACCCTGAACAAGTTCATCCGGCGAAGTAACCATGTTATCTCTCAGGTAATCGAAACCGAACTCGTTGTTCGTTCCGTAAGTAATATTTGAATTATAGGCTTTTCGGCGTCCTTCGGAATTTGGCTGATGATTGTCTATACAGTCTATTGAAAGCTGGTGGAACTGATACAACGGTCCCATCCATGCGGAGTCACGTTTTGCCAGGTAATCATTTACGGTAACCACGTGTACGCCGCGGCCCGGAAGTGCGTTAAGATAAATAGGCAATGTACCCACAAGTGTCTTACCCTCACCCGTAGCCATTTCGGCGATCTTTCCGCTGTGCAGCACTACCCCACCTATAAACTGGGTGTCGTAATGTACCATATCCCACTCTACCTCGGTGCCGTGGGCATTCCACTTCTTCTTCCATACCGCCTGTTCTCCCTGAATCTCAACAAAATCCTTGCTGGCGGCCAATTGTCGGTCCCAATCGGTTGCGGTTACACGAATTTCACCGTTCTGGGCCCACCTGCGCGCCGTTTCTTTAATTAATGCAAAGGCTTCGGGAAGTATTTCTTCCAGCACCCTTTCTTCGGCAGCATAAGCCTCTTTGTTCAGCGCATCAACTTTTGTAAACAGCGCTTCTTTTTCATCAATATTAGAACTGTTTTTTATCTGTTCCCTGGTGGCTTCTATCTGAGCTGTGACGTTGGCAGCAGCCGCTTTAATCTTTTCCCTGAACTCTGCAGTTTTATTACGCAAACCGTCGTCGCTGAGCTGCTGCATATCTCCTTCCGCTGCTTTAATCTTTCCTACTACTTTTTTTACTTCCTTAAGATCAGAAACATTCTTGTCTCCCAGAAAGCCTTTAAGAACTTTGTTTAAAAAACTCATATTGATTGATTTCTGCCTTCACCACAGGATCAGGCCACTAATAATAAATTAAGATTACGCAAATCTAAAAATAAAACGGATGCACCGAAATGCATCCGATTAACGGATTCTTAGTATTCGTCTTCGTTCCACAGGAAGTCGTCATCTGTAGGATAGTCGCTCCAGACTTCTTCTATGGATTCATAAATTTCACCTTCGTCTTCAATGGCCTGAAGATTTTC
The DNA here is from genome assembly GCA_964468335.1 of uncultured Chryseobacterium sp. Lineage (GTDB taxonomy): Bacteria > Bacteroidota > Bacteroidia > Flavobacteriales > Weeksellaceae > Marnyiella. The sequence goes on from CAYXUO010000020.1 coordinate 19,975, forward strand.
CACCACTTCCATTGGCGCGCCGGTCCGGATGGCATAATCAATTAATTCTGCCTTTGTCATCGGCCAGGGGGCATCGCTCAAAAATGAAGCTAATTCTAGTGTCCAGTACATATCCTTTAATGTATTTTATATTTTTGCAAAAGTAAAAAAATAGATGTGAAAAATAATGTTTTCCTATCTGATTTCCAATTAATTTGATTTTTCTTTTTCGATTGGCGGGTACGCCTCATCAGCAGCGCCAAAACACGAACTTCAGCATACTGCCGCACTCATTTTCTCAAAAACCATTCCACAAACTTTTTTATGCCATTCCGGAAATTGGTGGCAGGTTCGTAGCCCAGCATTTCCCTGGCTTTCGTAATATCAGCATGCGTTTGCGGAACATCGCCCGGCTGGTGTGGAAGCACTTTTTTACTGGCCTTTTTCTGTAATACCTCTTCTATTGTACCCAACATATCCTTTAGGTTTATCACCTCATTTTCACCAAGGTTAACAATTTCGTAAACACCGTGGTGCGACCGCAGGTAATCTGCAGCTTGCAAAATTCCGGTTATTATGTCGTCAATGTAAGTATAATCGCGGGCGGTGCTGCCGTCCCCATAAAAAGGGACTTCTTCGTCCCCTGAAATAAGTTTCGTGAATTTATGAATGGCCAGATCGGGCCTCTGTCTGGGGCCGTACACTGTAAAGAACCGCAACTGAATCATATCGATCTGATACAGATGATGGTATACATGCCCTAATATTTCCCCGCATCTTTTGGTAGCTGCGTAAGGTGAAACCGGTCTGTCCACAGGGTCATCTTCGGAAAATGGAACCTTCGCGTTGTTGCCGTAAACACTGGAGGACGAAGCACAGATGAATTTCTTTACGCCGAATTCCCGGCAGATTTCCCAAATATTCATGGTGCCGCGGATATTCACCTCCTCATAGTCCAAAGGGCGGTCAATGGAGGGCCTTACACCTGCCAGTGCTGCAAGGTGGATAACAAAATCAGGATTGTGCGCCCGGAAAATTTCAGCTAAACTTTCCTTGTCCCTTATATCCCGCCAATAAAGCCTGTAAAATTCTGAGGTTGTGGCCTCTATAACCTGGGGGATGTCCTGTTCTCTATTTTCAAAAGAAAATGGTAAATCCATCCCAATGCTGGTAAAAGTATTGTTGATTTTAATTCTGTAATCATAAAAATCATCAAAACTGTCAACGTTTATGACAGAATGTCCAATTTTTAAAAGCTTCTCCACAAGGTGTGATCCAATAAAACCGCTGCCGCCGGTAACCAGGTATGTCATCGCATTTGTTTACTTATACAAAGCTATTAAATTTAGATGGTGAAATCTTAATTCCGTAATTTTGACCAAAATATAAATAATGCAGTTTTCCGGACAGATTCTGAAGATGTGTACCCAAAATGGTAAACCCATTCAGTATTACCTAAATCTAGGCAAGGACCTAATCATGATGAATCAGCTTATTGGTAAAACGGTTACCATCAGGCATTTGGGTTACCAGTGTCTTTGCTGCGACCGTGACGAAAAACTGTACCGGATGGGATTCTGCAAAAAATGTTTTTTTGAAAGCCCTTATGCAAGCGACACCATTATCCGCCCCGAACTTTCTACAGCACATCTCGGGATCGGCGAACGGGACCTGGAAGTGGAAAAATCAATACAACTCCGTCCCCATATCGTATATCTGGCCTACACAGGCGATGTGAAAGTGGGCGTAACGCGCGAAAGTCAGATACCTACGCGTTGGATAGACCAGGGCGCAACCTTTGCCCTTCCCATCGCCAGAACCGATAACCGTTATGAGGCGGGAATGATTGAGGTGGCACTTAAAGAACATCTGGCCGATAAAACCAACTGGCGGAAGATGCTTGAGGACGATTTTGAAGATGATCTTGACCTCAAGGATTTCCGTGATAAGATCCGTGAGTACTTTCCTGAAGATTTCCAGAATTTCTATTCAATGGAG
>CAYXUO010000021.1:0-21781 GCA_964468335.1 uncultured Chryseobacterium sp.
TGCAGGGTAAAACCCATGAAGACATCAAGACCATACGCCCGCTGAAAGACGGAGTAATCGCCGATTTCCACGCTTCCGAACACATGATCAAGGAATTCATCAAAAAAATTCCGGGAATTAAAGGAAAGCTCATCCAGCCTGCCCTCCGTATCGTGATCTGTATTCCATCCGGCATTACTGAAGTGGAAAAGCGTGCGGTGCGCGACTCAGCTCAGAAAGTGAATGCTAAGGAAGTACGTTTGATTTACGAGCCGATGGCTGCTGCAATAGGTGTTGGTATTGACGTACAGAAACCGGAAGGCAATATGATCATCGACATAGGTGGTGGTACAACTGAAATCGCTGTCGTAGCTCTGGGAGGTATCGTTTGTGATAAATCCGTGAAAATTGCCGGTGACGTTTTTACGAACGACATTGCCTATTACCTGAGAACACACCACAACCTTTACATCGGGGAAAGAACTGCTGAGAGAATAAAGATTGAAGCTGGTTCAGCTTTGGAAGACCTGGATGTGGATGTGGAAGATATTCCGGTACAGGGTAGAGACCTGATCACAGGAAAACCAAAGGAAATCATGGTTGGCTATAAGGAAATTGCACGTGCTCTTGACAAATCGATTATCCGCATAGAGGATGCCGTAATGGAAACGCTTTCGCTTACTCCACCGGAACTGGCCGCAGATATTTACAAAACCGGAATTTATCTGGCGGGCGGCGGAGCATTACTTCGCGGACTGGCCGACAGACTTCACAAGAAAACGGGCCTTCCTGTTTTTGTGGCGGAAGACCCTCTGCGTGCGGTGGTTCGTGGTACCGGAATTGCACTTAAAAATATGGATAAGTTCAACTTCCTTATTAAGTAATAATTCGCTTACATATTCGGGATGGGATTTTTGATGAGATTATTTTCAAAGAACGGTCTTTTCATGTTCTTTTTGCTGCTGCAAATTTTTGCAGTAGTTCTCATTTTCACCCGAAATGCCATGCAGCAGTCATGGCTGGCGGCACAAACGGCTGCCTTCAACTCCCGTGCTTCAGGTTATATTGATAAAGGAACTTCTTACCTTAAACTTAAACAAATCAATGACCAGCTGGTGGTTCAGAACAAAATGCTTATGGAGCAGGTGTATGGGAAAGGCGGATATACCAGACCAACGTTCCGTAAAGTTCATGATACACTGGGTGGCGGTCAGGTGTATACTTTTGTAGACGGAGAGATAGTCTACAACTCCATTAACAGGAAAAACAATTATTTCACGATCAATCGTGGCCGAAGGGACGGTGTGTACCCAAAAATGGGCGTGATAGCGCCACAGGGAATCGCGGGCATCGTAATCAACACCACCAACAGCTATTCACTTGTTCAGTCTGTTTTGAGTGTTAACAAGATCCGTCTTAATGCCGCGCTGAAGAATTCAGGTTATTTTGGTACACTAACATGGCAGGGAGAAAACTCCCGACTGATGCACCTCTCAGATATACCTAAATATGTCCCGGTCAAGATTGGCGATACTGTAGAAACAGACGGGAAATCCGCTATCTTCCCGAAAGGCGTGATGATTGGCACCATTGCGGGCTATGAGGTGGACAGGAAAACAGGTTTTTGGGACATCTCTGTAGAGCTGAGTGAAAGGATGGGTACCCTGAGTAAGATTTATGTAGTTAAAAACCTGAAGAAAGCAGAAGTGCAGAAAATAGAGGATTCAATGCAGGTAACCATAGAGCGCGAAGATGATTAGCAGAACCATATTTACAGATGTAATTCTCATTGCTTTCTTAACTGCATTGCAGATTTTCATATTGAACAGGATTACACTGTTCGGTGAGTACACGCCTGTACTGTACCCTGTTTTCGTTATGTTCTATCCTTTTTTCCGGAACAGATATCATTTCCTGGTACTTAGTTTTATCTTGGGGTTGAGTATAGATGCTTTTTTAGGAACCTGGGGTATCAATGCATTCGCTACTACAGCGGTAGCCTACTACCGCACGCTTATTTTCCGCACATCTACGGATACAACTACAGATTTTTTTACCTTTTCCACGCTTCAGTGGCCACAGTTTTTGCTGTTTATCATTTCTGCAATTTTCTTTCACCAGTTCCTGGTGCAGTATATCGAATTCTTTAAGCTGAACAGGATCTTTGAAATCATGCTGAACATACTGTTGTCCAGTCTGTTCTCTTTTGTATTCATACTGCTTTATGCACTCATCTTTAAAATAAAACAACGCATTTGAAACCTCAGTTCCTTAAAATAATTTCGGTTCTGATCCTTATTGCTGCAATATTTGTGGCGAGGCTTTCCTATCTGCAGCTCTTTACGGACCGGTATGCGCTGAATGCAGCCAACACCTCTATTAAAATTGAATATGTTATACCGCAGCGCGGAGTAGTCTTCGACAGGAACGGGAAAATCCTTGTCGGAAACCAGCCTGCTTATGAAATTTCGTTTACGCAGGCACTTATGAGACCCGATTTCGACACGATCAGTTTCTGTGCGCTGCTTGGAATACGCAGGGCCGAATTCGAAAAGAAAATCGAGGCACTGAAGAAGGAAAAATATTACAGCAAGCTGGTACCGATGACCTTCATGAAAAACCTGAGCCGCGAAGAGGTGGCCAGGATACAGGAAATCATATTTAAATATCCTGCCTTCAGTATTGTAAGCAGACCACAACGCCAATACGAAGTTTCTACCTCCGGCAACCTCCTGGGTTATACCAATGAGGTAGGCGAACGTGATCTTAAAAAAGATTCTCTGTACTACCGCCCCGGAGATTTTATCGGTAAATCCGGTGTAGAGAAAGCTTATGAGGAACATCTGCGCGGCGAAAAAGGGATGAGGTATATCCAGAAAGATATAAAGCTTCGCGATATTGGCTCCTATAAGGATGGAGAACTGGACAGGGAAGAAGTTACAGGTAAGGACATTACCCTTACGATCGACTATGATTTGCAGCGTATGGCTGAGGAGATGCTTGCGGATAAACACGGTGCCATTGTAGCACTGGATCCAAGCAACGGTGAAATCCTTGTAATGGCAACGGGTCCCGATATTGACCCCAATCTCTTTACCGGACCAGAAAAATCACGCAATCTGTACCGCCTGCAGATGGATACTGTATATAACAACCGGCCTACTTTCGATAGGTCTATTCAGGCGGCCTATCCACCGGGATCTACCTTTAAATTACTCACGGCTGCGGCAGCAATGCAAATGGGTGTTATGGACGAAAACACCATCTTCCCCTGTGGAGGAGGTTTTAATTATAAAGGACTCAGGATAAAAGGTCATGGCGGGGCCGATCCCCTAATTCCGGCCATTCAGGTTTCCAGTAACTGTCACTTTTCCTATGCCTATCTGGCGATCATCAACAAATACCCCGGCGATCCCAGCCGTGGGGTGGATGAATGGAAAAAGATTATGAGCAGTTTTGGCGTAGGTGAGTTTCTGAACAATGACCTGGCTGTAGGTTCCAAGGGCAGGATTCCCAGTGGTGAATTCTATGAAAACAGGATGGAAACCATCAATAAAGCCATCGGACGGGGCAGAGTCAAAAACTGGGATCCATTGGCAACAGGGGCCGTCTTTAACGGAATGGGACAGGGAGATGTATTGCTGACTCCGCTACAGATGGCGAATTCTGTGGTAGCTATCGTAAACCGGGGATGGTATTATACACCACATATTGTAAAAGCTATTGACGGAAAGCCCAACCCCGACCCAAGATTCAGGAAAAAGCACCAGACTCTTGTTCATCCTAAACACTTCGAACCTATAATCAAGGGAATGGAAGCGGTGGTACTGAACGGAACTGCACGTGGCTTAAAATCTACTGATTTTACACAGTTGGCTAAAACGGGAACTGCGCAGGTTCCGCAGGGAAAAGACAATTCCATCTATGTGATGGCGGCACCAGCCGATAAACCGCGTATCGTAGTAGTAGCCGTAATGGAGCACGCTGGATTCGGATCTACCTGGGCAGGTCCCGCTTCTACTGTTATTGCAGAGAAGTACCTTACCGGTGACCTTAAGCGTGAACATCTGTACAAGAAAATGGTGAATGCGAGTTTTATGCCTGAATACCGCAGACAATGGATATCGGACCTTAAGCGTAAGGGACTGTACAGGGAGGCCGATAAAGATTCAATATTTATCCACCAGCTGGAAGACAGTATAAAGTTAGTAAAAGACAGCAACCAACGGGCAAAACTGATCTACAAGAGAGATTCAATAAAAGCGAGGATGAATATTGCAAAACCTAAAAACCGAACCAAATGAAGTGGGCAGAAGGGATAGATAAATTCGGGCTGGGGCTGTACTTCTTAATCTGCCTCTTTGCCATTGCCAACATTTACAGTGTTGACGAGGCTTTAGGCAACAAACAGCTTATATTTTTCGGAAGATCCTGCGCCGCGGGTATTTTCATCTTTATAGCAAGGACAAAACTGTTTGAAAACCTGGCCGGCGTACTCTATATATCAGGGATTTTGCTGTTGATAGGACTGTTCCCATTCGGTACTGAAATCCTGGGGCAAAAAAACTGGTACCGGTTCGGGGGTTTCACCATGCAGCCCGTAGAGTTTGCAAAAATAGGTACAGCCCTTATGTTGGCCAACTATGTTGCCGGTCCGGACTTCAACCTGAATAACCGGAAATCCCTGTACACCACGCTTGCAATTATTGCTGTACCGGCGGTTGTAGTTCTGGCCATACCGGATGTGGGCTCTGTTCTGGTTTTTACCGCCTTCTTCATCGCGCTGTACCGCGAAGGCTTCAGCGGCTGGTTTTTCGGTGTGGGACTTATTCTGGCGGCAGTATTTCTGATTTCCATCGCTGTGGATCCCCTTTATGTAGTTGCAGGTATTCTTGTACTTTCCGGCATTTACCTTTTGATGAATTTCCGGAAGATGTCATGGAACATTATAAGCATTGCTACATTTACTGTAATTGTTGCAATTCTGAGCGGAATCGCATTTGCCACTCCGCACGTTCTGGAGAAGCTTCCAAAACACCAGCGGGAACGTATTGAAGTATTATACAAAGGAGAAAAAGCATTTCGTGACACTTCAGGATACAACCTATTGTATTCAAAAACAGCTATAGGTTCCGGAGGGCTTACAGGCAAGGGATACAGACAGGGTTCCGTAACGCAGGGTAAATTTGTTCCGGAACAGGAAACCGATTATATATTCTGTACAGTAGGTGAAGAATGGGGATTCCTGGGCAGTGCACTGCTTGTACTGGCTTATGCATTATATATCGGTCGGATCTATTACCTGGCAGAAAACCAAAAGACCGCCTTTAACCGCATATTCGGCTACTGCCTGGCTTCTATCCTGCTTATGCATTTCAGCATCAATATCGGTATGGTTATGGGCCTCTTTCCAACCGTTGGGATTCCTCTGCCTTATTTCAGCTACGGCGGAAGTTCACTTCTTGCTTTTTCGGTGATGACCTTCATTTTCTTCAAGCTGAATTACATGGACAAGAATTCTCTGGTATAGAAAAAAGTCTGCGCTGCCTGTACGGTCCATTTAGCATTTCGTTTTTAAATACCGCTCCAGCACTGTTGGTTACATTAAGTATTGCGCCGGGAGATTTATTATTGCTGCCGGTATACCCGGGGAAATCCAGTATTAAATGTATGCTCGGTATTCTATATCCTTGGAACAAATGCGCAATTCGCGCACTGACGAATATTACGCACACTACTTTTTCGATCTAAAGCACGAACCTATGTGTACAAAAAATCCGCCTGACCAAAGGCCAGACGGACTGTATTAGCTTATCTTGAGGATTAATTCATGGTCCCGGCAAGATTTTCCTGAGCGGATACTAAATCCGGGTTGATCACTCTTTTTGCAAACCTGTATTTAGGTCCCCAATATTTGTCATTCAGCGAGGAAACCATCACACCTCTGGAAGTAGCTGCGTGGATAAACTTCACCTCACCTTCTTCTGAAACATTCTCCACAATTCCTACATGTGAAATACGTCCGCGACCCTGAGAAAAGAATACTAAATCACCACGCTGCAGTTCTGTTTTCTCAACTTTCTCACCTTCCTGAGCCTGAGAAGCCGCTACCCGTGGTAAATTAACGCCTGCTGCCGAACCAAAAACTGAAAGCACAAATGCAGAGCAGTCAATTCCGCTTCTGGTCATCCCACCATATCTGTAAGGTGTCCCAAGGTAAGTGGTAGCTTCTTCAATGATACCGTCAATGGTCTTGGCAAATTTTATAGCTTTCACCATTTCCGCCTTCTTCTCAAGATTGTTCAGAATAGCCATCTTGGTAGACCTTTCTGAAGCAAAGCTGTTAATAAGGGTCTGCTTATTTTCCTCCAAACGTTTTACATCAGCGGTGGAAACTTTGGCATTTGATTTGTATTCTTTAGTATATAGAGCCGGTTCGGCTACCTGATAATTAGTTACGCAGGATTGTAAAGTAAAAATTGAAGTAAGTACTGTAAAGTAGATTAAAACGCTTTTCTTCATATCTATTGATTTATTTTTGAAGCATAAGAAAACATATCTTGTTTATCAAATGCAGGGCAAAATTATGTAAATGTGACCTAAGAGCTACTTTTTGCCCAATACACACAACTTAGTTTAACAGTTTTTAACACATTAAAGAGGTATGTTAATTAAAAATAAGCCGCAAAGCCCTGAATTAGGGTTTTGCGGCTTAAATTTTATTAAGATATATTAACATTTTATCGGCATAATCTATTAATTATATAATATTCATCTATAATTAAATAAATTCTCCAATGCTTACTAACCTCAAAATTAAGCATTTGCACAATAGTTGATTAGTCTACCTATTATTGCAGCGCAAACCGCCAAAACAAAAATCTCACCCAACGGATGAGATTAATAGTTGATATTGCTTACGCGTTTCTATCTTGTGAACAGCAACTCTCTGTATTTCGTCATTGGCCACAGTTCATCATCGACCATCATCTCGAGCTCATCACTTGCTGTACGTATCTTTTCAAAACGCGGCACCACGTCATTACAGAACAATTCGGCCTGTTGCTGACTTCCGCTGGTTGCACGTGCAGCTTCCTTAGCGCTCAGAAGTTCATCCACACCGGTTTTGATATCAGACACATTAGCCGAAATAGAACGGATCAATTCCATCTGCTCCTTTGCCAATGGCTTAAATTCCTCATCCCCAAAAATTTCCTTCAAACCCTTCACGTTCTCAATAAGTCTGTTCTGATAGTTTAGGGCTGCAGGAATAATATGGTTTCTGGCAATATCCGAAAGCACTTTAGCTTCAATGTCGATTACTGCTGAATATTTCTCCAGCTTAATCTCATTCCTTGCTTCAAATTCTCTGTGGTTAAAAATACCCAGGCCTTCATACAGGTCAATAAACTTCTGGTTAAGCTCTTCCTTCAGTGCCTCGGGAGTTGTCTTCAGGTTATTCATCCCCCTCTTTTCAGCTTCAACTGCCCAGTCATCAGAGTAACCGTCTCCTTCGAACATAATGTTCTTACAGTCCTTAATATATTCACGCAGGGTATTGAATATCGCTTCGTCCTTTTTCAGGTTCTTCTTTTCAATATTATACTCAACCTTTTTCTTAAATTCCTGAAGCTGCTTAGCAACAATAGCATTAAGTGCCGTCATAGGTTCCGCACAGTTTGCCGAAGAACCTACAGCACGGAACTCAAACTTATTACCCGTGAAGGCAAAAGGTGAGGTCCTGTTACGGTCTGTATTGTCCAGAAGGATTTCCGGAATTTTACCCACAACGTTGAGTTTAAGGTCTGTTTTTTCCTCAGGGCTAAGTTTTCCGTCAGTTACTTTTTCCAACTCCTCCAGTACAGAGAAAAGCTGCGAGCCAATAAAAGCAGAGATAATGGCAGGTGGGGCCTCGTTGGCACCCAGACGGTGGTCGTTACTTGCAGATGCAATACTTGCTCTAAGCAGATCGGCATAGTCATGTACTGCTTTCAGGGTATTAACGAAGAAAGTAAGGAACTGAAGGTTTTTCTTCGGATTTTTCCCCGGGCTTAAGAGGTTTTCACCCGTATCTGTAGCCAGAGACCAGTTGTTATGCTTACCACTTCCGTTTACGCCGGCAAACGGTTTCTCGTGAAATAGTATGTGGAAGTGATGTTTGTGCGCCACTCTTGCCATAATATCCATTAAAAGCGAGTTATGATCTACCGCTACATTGGTCTCCTCAAACATGGGTGCCAGCTCAAACTGATTGGGCGCTACTTCGTTATGACGTGTTGTAACCGGAATACCAAGTTTCATACACTCAATTTCCAGCTCCTTCATAAAGTTCATTACCCTTGTCGGGATGGATCCAAAATAGTGATCGTCCAGCTGCTGACCTTTTGCCGGCGAATGGCCCAACATGGTCTTTCCGGTAAGTACAAGATCAGGTCTGGACTGGTACAGCGCACTGTCCACAAGGAAATATTCCTGCTCCCAACCAAGTGTTGGAATCACTTTAGTTACGTTTTTATCGAAGTAGGATCTGCAGATATCCGTAGCAGCAACATCTACGGCATGCATGGCACGAAGCAGAGGAGTTTTATAATCCAGCGTTTCGCCGGTATAGGAGATAAAGATAGAAGGGATACAAAGTGTTGTTCCAATGATGAAAGCAGGAGATGTTGGATCCCAGGCAGTATAACCACGCGCTTCAAAAGTATTACGGATCCCGCCGTTCGGGAAAGAAGAGGCATCAGGCTCCTGCTGAATCAGCATGCTGCCGTTAAACCTTTCAATTGCACGGTCACTTTCAAACGGTGTAAAAAAACTGTCATGTTTTTCTGCGGTAGAACCGGTAAGCGGCTGAAACCAGTGCGTGTAATGGGTTGCACCTTTGGAAAGAGCCCAGTCCTTCATCGCAACTGCAATCTGATCCGCAATGTTGCGGGGTGTCTTGGCGCCGCGCTTTATTGCGTCCTGTATAGAGGTGAAAGCTTCCTTAGTAAGGTAAGCCCGCATTGTTTCTTCGGAGAACACATTCTCACAAAAAAGTTCGGACAGTTTCTTAGGTACTTCAATTGAATTATCTCTCCTGTAATTGCGGAAAGGAAGTTCTTTTAGAGCGTTAAATCTTAGCGTGGACATAATCTGGTGTGTTTTAGTGCTGCAAATTTACACTATTTCGGAACACAAAGTGATTTTCTGATAAATTTTTAGGGGGTAGAACTATAGAAATATATAATTTCAGTAATACATTACCTAAATTCAGGGGGTGTATTGCTTAAAATTAACAATCCTGAAAATATCTAAAAGGCTTTATCAATGTAGCGCACAGCATAGCTGTCCAAAAGAATTAACTATAAATTCATTAACTTTGTACGTCATTAATTATAACTTTAACCAATATATTCCTAATATAATTTATGGCAACAAACCTACGAGCACGCGAAACAACCGAAGCTATCGAAAGGCTTTACGTCACCATGCGCCACCTCTTCTACAGGGGTTTTTTCAAACCCGGCGGCGTATCCGGCGAATCCATACGAAATCTTTTGATGATCATTTCTCCGGAAATTTATGGGTCTATGGCTGTATCCAATAAGGTGGAGCTGGACGGTTTACTGTATGTACTGGACCGCTTGCCGGCGGGTATTGAGGAGACAGCCTTTGTACATCTTACTTCTGACGAGGGATTTGAGAAAGGCAGTTTTGAAGTGATTGTGCCTAAGAAACGCCGCCGCAACTGCTACCGTATTGACGAACACCAGATGAATATTGAGGTCCTGCTGGGACGTTCAGAAATCTATGACATCCTTACACATCTTACCTTCCTGTATATAGAAGCCGATAAAATCCGTGAACTTGGTTACCGCAAGGACGAGGATTACAAACCCACGAGGACGTGGAGAATCATAGAAAATGTTGCAAAAGGCGAGACTAAACTAAGCCGTAAGGAGAAGGAAGTCGCACTGATACACCTGTCATCGCTCCTGGGAAGAACTTTTGACGAAGTTCTGTATGCCTACAACAGTTTTGGAGATGACCTAAACCCTGACCGGCTGTTTAAAATCATCTACTATCTGGGCAAAACCAGCCTGGACGATCTGAAGGGTGTACGTGAGCGTGAAATTTATTTCAGTGCCATCCTGAGAGAACGTGTGGGTCACCACCTTTTCGGGGAAAAATGGGCCAACAGGGTTAAGGAAGTTCTGGCCAACAATAACCTGCACATGCGTCCGCTGCACATCATCTCAGCTAATATGCATTCGGTAAAAAACATGCTGTACGGAAACGATGCGGTGAACCGAAAATCCAGCAATGAAGTGGATTACTCTCTTTATCAGGAAATCAGCAACCAGCGTGCGCTGCAGGAAAAAGTTCTCAGCTACTCCGAAAGTCAGGGACTGATCTATATTGACGATGACAGCGGAAGTAATATAGATGTTCAGATTATAGATTTGTCTAAGGTGGACCTGAAAAACACCCCATTTCAGCATTTAAAATATAATGGTGAAGACATTATACTGGTCTTTGACTATGCCTTCGGTGAGCAGGCTTACGAAGTTATGGATGAGTTATTGCGCCCTTACGAACACAATCAGGAAGTGTATACCATGAAGGTGAGATCCATTTCCATTATGGGGAAAGCAGGAATTTTAACAGGAGCTAAAGGTGACATCATGATTCCAACTTCTCATATTTTTGAGGGCACGGCTGATAATTACGTTTTTGAAAATGCCCTTAAGCTGGAGGATTTTGAAGATGACGAGATTAAAGCCTATGAGGGTTCAATGATTACTGTACTGGGTACGTCGTTGCAGAATAAAGATATTCTCAGCTATTTCATGAATACCACCTGGAACGCCGTAGGTTTGGAAATGGAAGGCGCCCATTATCACAAAGCCATCCAGGTGGCATCAAAAATAAGACACCATATTTCGCCGGATCTTTTCGTGTGCTATGCTTATTATGCTTCGGATAATCCGCTGGAAACAGGCTCTACGCTTTCATCCGGCGGACTCGGTCTAACGGGTGTAAAGCCAACTTATCTCATTACAATGAAAATTCTGGAGAAGATTCTCACCTCGTCGGACAGCATCTGATTATATATAAACTTATGCCACCAATTCTCCGGTGGCATTTTTTATTAATTAGGGAGGAGTTCGCGATGAGCTATCGGGCACCATTTAGCCTGTACGTGCTTATAGAGACTGATGCGCTCTACTTCAAAATGTAAATCCAGAGGCTTTTCGCAGTATTCTTCCCAGGCTTCCAGGAATGCTTCATAAGTGAGGTCCCGAAAGGCAACTGTGACGTGCGGATGAAAGAGTTCAGCGTAATTAAATACTGACATCGCCAAGTTGACTTCGTTATAAATTTTACGCAACTCTGCGCTGGACTCCGGCTCAAGAAAGATAACAGGGCTTTTGGTTCTGTTGAAGCAGTTATACCTTGTTAAATGGACTTCAAAAAAATTCACCGTTAATTCCATTTTCATAAATCTGCCTACAACCTGACTTTCATTCTGTTCGTCAAAGTTGAAAGGCGGGATTAAAGTGATATGAGGGAAACTGTTGAAAGCACGTGCAGCGCCAAACCGTTGGGCGAAATCTTTTGAAATCAGCCGTATCTGATCTGACAGTTCGGTAGGCGGTTTAAACGCAATGAAGTACAGGCTCATAATAAAAATTCCTGCCTAAATATAAGCAGGAATTTCCAAATCTGTTCAAATCTTATTTCAGTAATGCATTGAAGGTATCACCCTGCCTGATATCACCTGTATTATAGCCTTTCATAAACCACTCCTTACGTTGCGCTGAGCTTCCGTGGGTGAAACCTTCCTGATTAACATATCCCTGCGACCGCTTCTGTATATTATCATCTCCCACTGCTTCAGCCGCACTCATGGCTGCTTCCAGGTCGCCCGGTTCCAGGAATTTCTCACGGTTTTCGGTGTAGCGTGCCCACAAACCGGCGTAAAAATCTGCCTGCAGTTCTGTGGCTACCGAAACCTGATTCATGTCCGTTTCAGAATAATTTCCGCTTCGTCTGAGCTGCTCTGTTTTCTGAAGCGTACCCAATAAATTCTGCACATGATGACCCATTTCGTGAGCCATAACATAGGCTACGGAAAATTCTGTTACTTCGGCACCAAACCTATTTTGCAATTCAGAAAAAAAACTCATATCCATATACACAGACTGATCGGAAGGACAGTAAAATGGTCCCATCGCCGCCTGGGCAGTACCACAGGCAGACTGGGTCATACCTTCAAACATAACTATTTTTGCCGGACTGTACTGCATTCCGTTTTCTGAAAAGATCTTATCCCAGGTCTGTTCATTCTCTGCTGTCAGCATCTGTACAAACTCACGTACCTGCAGTTCCTCCTGTGTAAGGTCCCGCTGTTCGGTTTGTGCAGAGTTTGATCCTCCGGTATTCAGGATGGCAGAAGGATCTCCACCCAGGAAAAACACAATGGCTGCAATAATGAGCGAACCTAATCCACCCCCTACCAGCATTCCGCCGCCACCGGCACCTCTCCTGTCATCTACATTACCGCTACGGTCCCCAGTCCATTTCATAGTTTATTAAAATTAAGGTTTAAAATCAAAGTTATATATTTTGATAAAATAAATAAGTATTTACTATTTTTGTTTTTTATCTTAAACGATGCATCAAAAAATACGCCGACTCACTTCTGCACTTCCCATTTTGTTAATGTTCTCCTGCAACAACACGGAATCCACTGACGATACCGTTCAGTCGGTACAGAAAAATGCATCCATTGAAACAGAAGTTTCGGTTCAGCATGCCGACTCCGCAGACATTCTGGTTACACGTCATAAGGTATGGGTAAATAACAGCCTGGCCCGGGAAATCATAAATATGGATACAATCCCTGCATTAGGAGATACTCTGGTCACTGTAGAACAGAATGGAAATACCATGCAGCAAAGCACCAAAAAAGATTACGAATTCTACATCACTGTTCAATAGCACCATGAAGAAAAGCAAGCAAATCACCCTACTTTTTGTAAGCGGAATCTTAGCCAGCTGCACTCCTTCTCCTGAAGAAAAATCATGGGAAGGGGAGAAAAAAGTGTATATGCGCTCGGACTCTACAGCGGGATACAGTCCGGCACATGGTTTTATGACGGGACTTCTCCTTTACCATGTTTTCCGTCCTTACGGCTATGCAGGGGCCAATGGTTTCCAGCGGGGTTATTATAATGGTGCGCTGTCTCCCAATTCCAATGTAGGAAGGAACGCGTATAAAGGAAATGTAGTTAGGGGCGGAATGGGCAACTCGGGCTTCAGCGCCTCATCCTGATCATGAACAGGATCACTACCTCGCCACGTCAGGATTGGCAGCAGAAACTGGAGGACCTGGGATTCGGTTTCCATTCACTGGACGATGCTTATTGGGACGAAAGCGCCTACTATGAATTCAACCGCAGTGAAGTGGATCACCTTGAAAAAGCAACGCAGGAGTTATGGAACATGTATTTGGAAGCGGTGGAGCATGTAATTTCAAAAAACCTCTTCTTCAGATTCCAGATACCGGAATGGTTTCGCAAACCCATCACAGACAGCTGGGAGAATGATGCTCCCTCCATTTACGGCAGGTTTGACCTGGGTTATGACGGTCATCAAATTAAACTCCTGGAATTTAACGCCGATACACCTACGTCCCTTTTTGAGGGTTCTGTAGTGCAATGGTACTGGCTGAAGGATAAATTTCCCGATAATGACCAGTTTAACTCCATTCACGAAAAGCTTATTGATTACTGGAAATATCTGCGGCCCTACCTTAGCTGTGATTCTGTACACTTTGCTTCACTCACCAATATTGAAGATGTTACAACAGTGGAATATATGCGCGACTGTGCCTCGCAGGCGGGTCTGGAAACGCAGTATATCGCCGTACAGGACATAGGCTGGGCAGAAGAAATTAAGGAGTTTATTGATGAAGACCGCGGGGTAATGCAGGTGATCTTCAAACTATATCCTTATGAGTGGATCCTGGCTGAAAATTTTGGCAAAAACCTGGCAGAAAACCTTCACAAAACGCAGTGGATAGAACCGGCGTGGAAAATGCTGGCCTCCTCCAAAGCCATGCTCCCCATTTTGTGGGAACTGTATCCCAATCACCCCTATCTGCTGGAAAGTTATTTTGAGCCGCGGCATCTTGTGAGCTATGCTAAAAAGCCACTTTATTCGCGTGAGGGGGCCAATATATCACTTTTCAAAAATTACCGCCCTATTGAAGAAAACAGCGGTACCTACGGAAAGGAGGGCTATATCTATCAGCAGTTATTTGATCTGCCGAATTTCAGTGGTAATTACCCCGTGCTGGGCAGTTGGATTGTAGGCCAGGAGCCCGCAGGGATTGGAGTGCGCGAAAGTGTAAATCTGATCACCAACAACCAAAGCCGTTTTGTACCGCACCTGATTTCATAAGGACTTGTCCCGCCAGCGGTAAACAGTCAAAACCGTACTTGATGAGCGTTATTTTCCGTATTGGTTTCGGAACCCAATCATCTGCAGCGCAGTGATGGCAGCCTCCACACCTTTATTGCCTAATGCACCACCACTCCTTGCTATTGACTGTTCTTTCATATCATCTGTTAAAACGCAGAAAATAGTGGGTGTATCTGTGAGAATATTACAGTCTTTAATCCCGTGGGCTACCGCCTGGCATACATAGTCGAAATGCGATGTTTCGCCGCGGATAACACAACCAATGGCAATTACCGCATCAAACTGTTTCTCCTTACAAAGCTGCATTGAGGCATAGCTGAGTTCAAAAGCGCCGGGTACGCTGAATATGAGAATATTTTCACGCTTTACACCTTCCGTTGTCAGCACTTCTAATGCGCCATCGCGAAGATTGTGTGTCACAAAAGCATTCCATTCTGAAACAACAATGCCAATTCGGAAAGAATCAGCATTTTTTATTTGTAATGGTTTGTAATCTGAAAGATTAACTGTTGCCATTTTTAGAAGTATTTTACCATTTCAATATAAGCGTCGGACATACCGTTGTCGTAATCCTTGAACTTCTCATCCACGGAAGTGAAATACTTTTTCGCCAGATCCTTCTTGTTAAGTGCAAGAGCTACAGTTCCCGCTTTTCTGGTGAAATAATACGTGGTATAAGGATCATCTGAAGCATTCATTGCTTTATCCAGCAGAGCAAGAGCCTCGTCATTTCTGTTCAGATTGGACTGTGCATCTGCCATTGCTCCATATTTAAGAGCCATAAGCACATTGTTGTCCGATGAAAACTTGTCAAGCAAATCATAAGCTTCCTGATATTTGCCTTCTTTAAATTTAAGAAGTCCGGCATTGTAGGCAGAAAGTTTCCCTACAGAGGTATTTGAATATTCTTTTGCAGTACCCAAAAATCCAGGATTTGCGGCAGATTTACCTCCCAAGGCATTAGCGTTATCACCCTCGGCCAGATTTTTCTGAGCAGAAAGGTAGCTCTTGGTCGCTTCGAGATTTTTAGGAGCAACAATAAACTGTTGGTAAGCAAAGAAAGCCAGCACGGCGGCTACCATTGAAACAAACAAAATAACCAGCAGTTTGGAATTCTTCTCCAGGAAACGCTCGGTCTGCAAAGCTTCCTTATCCAGATCCTTGAAGAATTCTACTGTTTCCTTACCTTCCGGAGTTTTTTCGTTTTGTTTATGTTTTGCCATAATTTATGTAAAATTGAAGTGCAAATTTAGTGGTTTCAGAATGATTAACAAAATTTTTGTTTCAATGCTTCCGAAACTTTTAATACTCCAGAATTTTGTGAATTTCTGCTCCAAACCTGGCGAGCCTTTCCTCGCCCTGCAGGCTTTTTAAACCAATTAGAAAACTGAACTGCGAAACTCTTCCTCCCTGCTTCTCCACCAGGCGTGCGGCGGCCTCGGTAGTTCCGCCGGTAGCCAACAAATCGTCATGAATCAGCACCCGCTGTCCTGGCTTTAACTGGCCTTCCCGCATTTCAATCTCGGCAGATCCGTACTCCAGATCATATTTCTCTGCCACGAAAGGCGGCGGAAGCTTGCCCTTCTTGCGTATAAGGATGAAAGGAACTCCTATCGCAACGGCTACCGCAATTCCGAAAAGATAGCCGCGGCTTTCAATACCACATACCGCATCAACCTTCCCTCTGCTGAATTCGGCTAAATTCATGATCACATCAGCATAGAGCTGGTGATCCAAAAAAATGGGTGTGATGTCGCGAAACATAATACCCTCATGAGGAAAATCGGGCACAGTTTCAATGCAGCTTTCAAGCCTTTGTATTAAATCTGCTGACATGCTATTTAATATTATAACTGGATATTTTCCATTCCCCGTTTACATTCTTCAGTCCGAAGGTAACGTTAAGCGCAGAGGTGTTACCGTTCTTATCTGTTACATCGTACGTGGCAGAAACAGAGGCTGAGTTTGGATTGGAGGCCGATGTTGCAATATTTTTCACATTTACGCTTTTCACACTGCCGAAGCCTGAATTCGGATTGGAAAATTTCTCATAAGTACCCCATGCAGGATTACTGGAAACTTCATAAGCAGAGCGGAGGTTCTGAGTGCTGATTCCATTGAGAAAACGCTGAACGGTGGTCTTAGGGTCACCAGCCGCAACAGGTGAACTTCCCGGAGCAGGTTCTGCCAGCGGATCAGTAAGAGACGGATCGGTAATTTCGGGCTCCACAGGCTCGGCCGGCACTGCCACCTGTGGCTGCAGTAAGGCATTAGGATTCACTTTTATACCAACATTCGTCATTTTCAGTGTTTTCGCGCTTGTTTTCACAGTCACCGTAATATCTATGGTATTGTTCTGAAGTTTCTGAGCCGGCAGTTTATCATAGCGAAGTGTAAAGCCATAGAACTTATTATCCTGCATCAGATTTTTTGAAGTGTACACTTTGTTGCCGCCACTGAAAACTTCCATTACGGTCTCCAGTGCAGCGCCACTGAATTCTATAGGCTTTCCCTCTCCGTCTACGAGACGCGGTATGACAAGCAGGGCCCTGGGACCCAGAATACTGTCGGACATCGCGGGTCTTGCAGTGATGCGAAGTGCGTTTGCAACAACATCATTAGGGTCTGATTCTTTAGCGGACAAATCTTCAAAAATATTCATTTCTCCCAATGATGGCGGGCCTGTGCTGGTCCAGGCAATACCGTTTTCTCTGGCTACACGGTCGGCCATACCAAAGATCTCCGGAACTTTTTTTCCTTCCAGTAATTTTGAAAGCTGTACAAGTTCGTGCGCTTCACTGTCCGCATCTACAGCAAATGTTTTAAGTATGTAAAGTGCTTCGTTGAACTTGACCTGTTGCAGAGTACTGAGGCTGGAGGCCATATCATTAATGCTGGACTGGAAGGTTTTTAAATTAGTTGCATCTACGGCATCTTTTTTACAACTAATTAATAAAAGGAATACAGCACAAAGCAGAAGGGTGAACTTTTTCATAAAACAAGTGATTTCATACAAATTTAGTCTATTTAAGCAACAGTTGGCTTCTTATTTAAGTGTCCCGGCATTGCTTCCTTCCTGCAAAGCGTCGCCACTAAAACTGCGGAAAACCGGCTGCATGTCGGGAAAACCCTTTTCCTCCCAATAACGTTCGTTGTAGAAACTTTTAGCAGGGTCCAGCTTCACTTTCGTTGATTCCGGCCTGTCTGTAAAACCAATCTCCTGCGGAATGAAGGTTGCGTATTTGATCAGTTGGTGAAAATCGGGTTCAGATTTATGCTTCAGCTTAAAATCAAGCTGCTCATTGTAGGAGGTGAAATCCCGGAGATTAACCGAGCCTTTGGTAAAACCAACTGTGCTTTTATACACAAAATCATAAAAACTGTATCCAAATATACTGAAAGGTTTTTCCTGCAGGGCTGCAGCCGTGAGCTGCATCATTGTCAAATCATCATTATTAACCTCTTTATACTTGTTTTTCGGATTGCTTTTCTGCTCATTCATTTTACCGATTCGTTCCAATTCAGGAAGTTTCAAAAATCCTGTATAGACCATTGAAGCTATTTTCTTTCGGTCTTCATTTTCATTCTTTCGCGCAAAAGACCTGTACTGCTCAATATACAGATCCTTCACCTTCCTTGTATTGCTATCGTATACATAGGTAGCAATTCCATCTGCATATACATTAAACTCTTTATTAACCGTGAGGTATACATTAAAATGGCCGCGCACAGTCATGTATTTCGCCGGCTTACTGCTGATTATTACAGGAGCTATTTCGGTTACCCTATCATTCAGCTTTATCGTAGCATTCTCAAGATCCTTACCGGTAAAAGTTCCAAGCGGATAGGTGTCGTGAACCAGAACATAAGAGGCCTGCATGGGCAATAAAGCTTCACGCTGTACGATACCTTCAACATCTGAGGTGGTATACAATTCCCCGTTAGGCGAAAAGAAACTCACATTGGAGAGTGGATCTCCTGTAGTTGCAGAGACCAATTTAAGAGTTTGTGCAGAAAATGCAGTGATGGTGAAGAGTACCAACAAAAGGGAGAGAAATCTTGTTTTCATAGTGATATGGTTAGTATATTATAGCTGGATAAGCAGAGTTTCAAAATTGGGTTATGGTGGAATTTAAAGTGTAATAATTTGCTCCCGCTTCCACAGGTAAAAGATAATAAAAATCCCCGAAAACGTAAGTTAACGGGGATTTAGTATTATGTGATTCCTTTAGAAAGGATACTCGTATATCTTGGATTCGTGTAGGTAAGGGTTACCTTCCGGAATAAGTTTGAGTTTTGACAGGGTATGCAGAACCACAAACATGAACAGACCAACCACAAACATCACTGCACCAATGGTAAGGATCCACAGTTCAGGAGTTCTCCAGTAAGGACCAATTGTACCGGGCATTACCATGTTAAAGTAATCCCATGCATGACCAAACAGTACAATGAATGCCATTGTGGTAACCACCTTATAATTTCGTTTGATACTGGAGCTTACCATTACCAGCAATGGAATCAGGAAGTTCGGGATAAGCATCGGGAGGAAAATCTCTTTATAGTGTTCGAACCTTCCAAAGAAGTAGTTTACCTCTTCCGGTACATTTGCATACCAGTACAACATGAACTGAGCAAACCATGTATAGGTCCATAGCATACTTGAAGCGAACAGGAATACTCCGAGGTCATGAAGGTGGTTATCGTTAAACTGCGGTAAGAAACCGGTTTTCTTCAGATAAACACTAAGAATGATAATTACTGCGATACCACTTGACAGGCAGCTCACCATTGAGTACCAAATATACATTGTAGAGTACCAGTGCGGGTCTATAGACATTAACCAATCCCACGCCCACGCTGCAGATGCGAAACCGAAAAATGCGATGTAACCCACAGCCCATCTGTACAGGTACTGATAGTCTTTCAATGACTTGGTTTCATCCACCTTTCTGGACATCTGTCTTAACTTCCAGGCCAGGAATGAAGCACCAACCACATAGAGTATTGTTCGGAACGCATACCACGGAATATTAAGGAATTTTTTCTTTTCGAAAAGAATTACATCAAACTGATCTGAGTTTGGATCTGTTAGTTCCGGATCCATCCAGTGAAACAGATGCCCGTAATGGGTGATGTTAAGGAGCATGATGATGATAAGGATGGCACCACCGTAAGGAATATAACCCCCAATTGCTTCCATAACCCTTGTGATAATAATAGGCCAACCCGCATGTGCAACATGCTGTATACAGTAGAAAAACATCACCGCACAGCTTACTCCAAAAAAGAATACAGCAATGAAGTGTATTGAAGCTAAAGGCTGATTATGGATTTGATGTTTAGCATGCTTAAGATGGCCCTCATGGTCCTTTGCAGGAGTCAACACCTCGCTGGAATGCGTAGGCGATTTTTCTCCGGAGCTCATAGCAGCCTCCATCATGTGTTCTATCCTGGTATCATCTATGCCGTGATTCATAAAATATCCTGCGGCAAAAAGAACCAATCCGGCAACGAGGAGTATAATAGAAACTAATTTTAATTTAGGCGAAAAACTATACATTTTAATTCTTTTTATTATTGTGTTGCGGTAGAATCTGTTGAAACTGCGGTACCTGCTGCAGCACCTGACGCAGCCGGAGTCATCCCGCCTTTAAAGGCATTCATAACATACATGGCTACTCTCCAGCGGTCTCCTGCATTAAGCTGGCCTGCGTAGGAACCCATTGCGTTTCTTCCGTGCATAATTACGTAGTGCACAGAACCAACAGATATTTCGCGGTCCGCATATTTAGGAACACCACTGTAAGCTCCGCTTTGAACAATCGGACCCTGGCCATCACCGGCAGTACCATGGCAGGCCGCACATGTACGGTCATACAGAACTTTTCCTCTTTCCAGATCCTTTTTCTGTCCCGCGGCATTCAGTGGTGACGCGGTAAGACCTTTAGACTCGGCATAACCTGCATTATACTGATCCGGAGTCATAGCGGCCGCAGAGTTGGCTTCAGCTACGCCGTCCTTGTTCTGCATCACAGTACCGTCTACAGGAATCATACCGGTGGCTCCACCATTCTTTACGAACGCCGGAATTTCATTTTCATGGTCAGAATAAGCCTCCTCCGCTTTCATCAAGGGATCATATGCTACCGGGAAATACATATCCGGAAAATAAACCAATGGCGGATTATCCTTCGGTCCGCAGGAATTAAGCATCACAGTTGTAATAGCTAAAGCTGCAGTTATTTTGAATATCTTCTGTTTCATTTTACGCATCTTTTACAGTTATTTCCTCAACTCCTGTATCAATCAGTATCTGCTTTACAGTTTCTACATCATCAGTAAGGAACTCCATCATAAACTTATCGTCTGTAGTACGTGGATCAGGATTCTGTGGTGGTGCCAGCGGATACATCTTATTTCTAATAAGGAAAGTAAGCGACATCATGTGAGCAGCACAGAATACTGTAAGTTCAAACATAGGCACAACAAAAGCAGGCATATTTTCCCACCAGGCGAACGAAGGCTTACCGCCAATGTTCATAGGCCAGTCATGATTCATGGCATACCATGAAATTAATATAGCCACAGTAACACCGTAAACTGCATACATAAATGCAGCATCAGAAATACGGGTTTTCTTCAGTCCAAGTGCTTTGTCAAGTCCGTGTACCGGAAACGGAGTATATACTTCATTGATGGCAATTCCTTTGTCTCTGAAAGCTCGTACGGCATCCATCAGCTCATCATCGTCTGCGTACAGTCCGTAAATTATTTTAGTGGTGCTCATCTCCTTCTTTTGCTTTATAGGTTTCACCTGAAATTTTCAAAATAGACTTCAATTCCGCCTGTGCGATTACAGGGAAGGTACGGGCATACAACAGGAACAGTACGGAAAAGAATCCGATGGTCCCCAGGAATACGCCAACATCAATAATGGACGGCTTAAACATTGTCCAGCTGCTTGGCAGATAATCGCGTGACAGGTTGATTACGATAATGTCAAAACGCTCAAACCACATCCCGATGTTAATGATCAGGGCAATGATGAATGTAGCGATTATGTTCGTTCTTACTTTTTTGAACCAGAACAATGCCGGTACAACAAGGTTACAGATTATAAGTGACCAGAAAGCCCACCAGTAAGGACCTGTAGCCGCACCCGGTGTAAGGTATGCGAAATCCTCGTAACGGCTTCCGGAATACCAGGCGATGAAATACTCGCAGGCATAAGCTACGGTTACCATACCACCCGTTACGATGATAACGATGTTCATGATCTCAATGTGGTACATGGTGATATAATCTTCAAGGTCACAAACTTTTCTGGCAA
>CAYXUO010000022.1:0-21558 GCA_964468335.1 uncultured Chryseobacterium sp.
TGGGCGACATATTCAGTAAACCTGCATAAAAAGCGGGACTTTTCTCAATACGGAAATGTTGTTCTACCAAATTCTGAAAATCTTTCAGCTCTTTTAAGTCATTTTGTATAAGGTGATCTGAGGGCAGATACTGTACTTTCACTTTGCTGCAGATAGCCAAAATAAGCTGTAACCAGGAGCGGAGTACTGCGCCCACGAATTCTTCACCGGGATTGACAGCGCTGATTTTTGCAAAATATTCAGAAATCTCACCAAAAGTGTGTTCGTCTAAAGTGAAATGCGGGAAAAGGTAGATGTTATTAAATAATAGCCCATTGCAGGCCACTTCTTTCTTGTGAAATTCAATGCAGTAAAAGTCTCCGTGAAAGCTCAGCATCTCTACCGTAAAACTGTCTGCACTTTCCAATTGGATATTCTGAAACGGCGAACTGAAAAAGACCGTTTTTCCTGAGAAGTCATATTCCACAAAATCGACGCGAATTTTGCCTTTTCCTTCAAAAAGGAAAATTTGGTACATGGAATCGCTCAGCAAAGTCATCAACTTTTTGCTGGAGTTTTTTTCAAGATTGAAAAATGAGGTTAGCACGTTGCAAAAATACAAATTTGGTAAGGTTAAAAAAAACTTCCCGGACTCAACCGGGAAGCTTAGATGGATGGGTTTTAACCCTTGATACTGGTTTTAGTTTGTAATCCGTGGCAACTATATAGAATCGATGATTTCATTTAAAGTTTCCGAAGGACGCATGGCCGCGTAAGTCTTGTCGGTATCGGCATGGTAGTAGCCGCCGATCTCCTGAGCCTTACCCTGGGCACCAATCAATTCCTCATTGATTTTTGCTTCATTTTCCTGCATTGCTTTCGCAACAGGAGCGAACTTATCAGCAATTTCAGCGTCAACTGTTTGGTTGGCTAAGGCTTCAGCCCAGTACATGGCCAGGTAGAAGTGCGAACCACGGTTATCAAGTCCGCCAAGTTTTCTGGCAGGGGACTTATCTGTAGCCAGGAATTTTGCATTGGCTGCATCCAGGGCATCAGATAAAACCTGTGCTTTTTTATTGTCCTGAGTTTGTGCGAGGTGCTCCAAAGAAGCCTGAAGAGCTAAAAATTCACCCAATGAATCCCATCTGAGGTAGCCTTCCTCAATAAACTGCTCGATATGCTTAGGTGCAGACCCGCCGGCACCGGTTTCAAAAAGTCCGCCGCCGTTCATCAGAGGAACGATGGAGAGCATTTTTGCTGAAGTCCCAAGCTCCAGAATAGGGAACATGTCGGTAAGGTAGTCCCGAAGCACATTTCCGGAAACGGAGATGGTGTCTTTACCTTCACGGGCTCTTTTAAGTGTTTCCAGCATGGCGTCTTTCACATCCATAATGCGGATGTCCAGACCTTCTGTGTTGTGGTCTTTTAAATATTTCTCCACTTTGGCAATAATCTGAGCATCATGAGCTCTGCCTTTATCCAGCCAGAAGATAGCAGGTGTATTGGAAAGTCTTGCGCGGTTTACTGCCAGTTTCACCCAGTCCTGGATTGGAGCATCCTTGGTTTGGCACATTCTGAAGATATCGTCCTTTTCGACTTTCTGTTCCAGCAGCATGTTACCATTTTCATCTTCTACACGTACAGTGCCTCCCGCAGTCGCCTGGAAAGTTTTGTCATGTGAACCGTATTCCTCTGCCTTCTGAGCCATAAGTCCAACGTTTGGAACAGAGCCGAAAGTGGTGGGGTCTATAGCGCCATTGGCTTTCATATCGTCAATGATAGCCGCGTAGAATCCAGCGTAAGTACGGTCTGGAATGATGCATACCGTATCTTCTTCCTTGCCGTCTTTGTTCCACATTTTTCCGCCTCCGCGTACAAGTGCTGCCATTGATGCATCCACAATCACGTCGGATGACACATGGAAATTGGTGATGCCCTGATCGGAGTTCACCATGGCGATACGTGCGCTGTTCTCAATTGCTTCCTCTATATCCGATTTTATTTCCGCTTCCTGTGGTATCCCGGCAATTTTCTCGAAAAGCGTGGCCAGCCCAAAGTTTGGATTGATGTCCATTTCATTGAAAACCGTTTTGTATTTAGCAAAAACGTCTTTGAAGTAAGTCTCTACAATCGCTCCAAAAATGATAGGATCAGAAATCTTCATCATGGTAGCCTTAAGGTGGGCTGAAAGAAGTACGTTTTTTTCTTTAGCCGCGGCAATCGCCTTTTCGGTAAACGACTTCAGTGCACTGATGCTCATCACTGAGCTGTCAATCACCTCACCCGCCTTCAGTGGCGAAAAGTCTTTTAAAATTTTGGTTGAACCGTCATTCCCTGAAAACACGATCCGGAATTTTCCGTCGTTGTCTACAGTTGTAGAATTTTCGGAACCGTAGAAATCACCGGATTCCATATGTGCGACGGTTGTTTTTGAATCTGGTGACCAAACCCCCATTTGGTGTGGGTTTACCTTTGCGTAATCTTTAACCGATTTCGGAGCTCTCCGGTCTGAATTTCCTTCTCTAAGCACAGGATTCACCGCGCTTCCTAAGACCTTTGCGTATTTCCTGGCGATAGCTTCTTCTTCAGCATTCTTTGGTTCTACCGGAAAGTCCGGTAAAGCAAACCCCTGTTCCTGAAGTTCAGTAATAGCTTCCTGCAATTGCGGTACCGAGGCTGAGATATTCGGCAGTTTAATGATATTTGCATCCGGCTGCGTGGCAAGGTCGCCCAATTGAGCAAGGAAATCAGGAATTCTCTGCTCCTCAGTAAGTACTTCGGAGAAATTGGCCAGAATCCTGCCTGCCAGTGAAATATCAGGCACCATAATTTCTACATCTGCCGGTTTGGTAAAGGCTTTTACAATTGGCAGAAAAGAATGGGTAGCCAGCATTGGAGCTTCATCCGTTAAGGTGTAGTAGATTTTTGCTTTAGACATTATTTAGTTTTTAGATATTTTTATAACAATTACAAATTTAAGGATTTTTGTTAAGCTTTACTCGCCGCGCAGCAATCAATTGGGAATGACTTTTGCTATCTGCTTTGCAACTATTAACAAATAAATTTATGGCAACTCAGAAAAATACGCCGCCGAAAGGCGTGCTGATCGCAGTGGGCACTTTAGTGCTGTTAATAATACTGTATTTTATATTTCTTGCAGTGTTTCCGGAACTCTTTGAATCTCTGCCCAATGCCGAAGTACAGCCGGTAAGCAATTAAAATTTACAGGCCTTCCCTCAGCGTGGCCTACTTGTACTGCTTTAATGATCAGATGAGCGGTCACGCTGAAGGAAGGCTTTTTTCAAATATTAAATTAATCAAAAGGTCGCGTTTATGGACGCGACCTTTTCATGTGCGGGATAATATTATTGATTGTTATAAAGCTGGTGGTCAGAAAGATATTCAATCAGGTTTGCATCTACCATTTCCTTGTTTCTCATATAAAACTTCTCAGGATCATTATAATCCTCTCCGGTCCCGTTGGGTTCAAGTAAAATTTCGCGTGTAAACTGTTCGCCGTTAATTTCGAAAGTTACTTCTCTTTTTACGACCCTGTTTTCTTCTGTGGTGGAGCCTAAGCTCACCAGGTTAATGTCGTTTTCCTGAATTCGAATTTTCATAATGTATATTTTTATTGTTATATTTTTTCGTTTTCCAGCATCTTCATGACCACTGTTTCTTCTTTGGTAAGTCCGGATTTGCCGTCATTAATTTCAATCTCATCCAGTTCATCCAGATACTTTTTAATGGACTGATTCTCGTAAAGGTTGATCACGAGCGGATGCACGTAGTATTTGCGGCAAACTGTCGGCGTGTTGCCCAGACTCTCGGCCACTTTTTCCAGTGCTTCCTTAATCTTAGATTTATAGGATGTATTGTTTTCAGCCTCACCAATTTCCTTGAATGCAATAAGCGCATTTACAGTGCCGGACCATGTTCGGAAATCTTTAGCGGTAAAATCATCGCCGCTAATTTCCTTAATGTATTCATTAACCATTCCGGAATCTACTGCATGGCGTTCACCATCTACATCATAAAACTGGAACAGTTCCTTTCCGGGAATGTCGCGGCAATTTTGAACCGCTTTGGCCAGACGGGAGTTTTTCAGGTCTATATCATGATAAATTCCTTTTTTTCCTTTAAATGAAAATTTGATTTTCTGACCTTTTATATTTACATGTTTATCTTTCAGCGTTGTAAGTCCAAAAGAGCCGTACAATTTTTCGTAAACGCTATTGCCTATCCGGATATTTGTCCTTTCCATTAAACTTACCACAACGGCCAGAACTTTCCTTTTCTCAAGTTTGCGGAGTGCCAGGTCTTTTTCAAGCTGCAGCCTTATTTTAGGCAGTGCATAGGCAAACTGAAGCATCCTGTAAAATTTAGTGTGATTGCGCAGCGCGGTCCACATGGGATGATACCGGTATTGCTTACGGCTTTTGGCGTCAACTCCCGTAGCCTGAAGATGTCCGTTTTCCAAAGCGCATATCCATACATTTTCCCACGCTGGTGGTATGGCCAGCCTGTTTATCCTGTTTATTTGGTCTGCATCTTTTACTTTTTCTTCGCCATTATAATAGACGAATTTTTTGCCCCAGCGACGGCGATTAATACCTTCGGCTTCGCTGTCTGTCGTATACACCAGCTGCACGGCTTTGGCAGATTTCACCGGATCCTTCATGATCCTGACCATTTTGGACGGACTGATTCTGCTTACTGCTTCAAGATCGGATATCTCAGTTTTCATTTTTTCAGTGTATTAACCGTTCACAATCTCGCCTCCGTTGGGGTGCAATACCTGACCGGTGATATAAGAAGAATCTTCTGAAGCCAGAAACAGAAAACAGGTAGCCACTTCATTCGGCTCGCCAGCGCGTTTCATAGGTGTATCACTCCCAAATTCTGATACTTGCTTTTTTGAAAAGGTAGAAGCGATCAGTGGTGTCCAAATGGGTCCCGGAGCAACCGCATTCACCCGGATGCCTTTTTCAGCAAGGTTGGCCGAGAGACTGCGAGTAAAGGCCAGAACCGCGCCTTTTGTTGCGGCGTAATCCAGTAAGTGATCACTGCCGCGGTAGGCAGTTACAGATGAAGTGTTAATAATGCTGCTGCCTTTTTTAAGATGTTTCAAGGCATATTTGGTAAGCCAGAACAAGGAGAAAAAGTTGGAGTGAAAGGTTTTCATCAACTGATCCGTAGTAATATCCTCTACACTGTCGGCTTCCCAATGATTAGCAGCATTGTTTATTAGGATATCAATTTTTCCAAATTTTGATACTGCCTTGTCAATTACTTTTTTACAGTGGCTTTCCTTTCCTAAATCTCCCATTATAAGCGTGCATTCGCGGCCTAAATTTTCAATTTCCTTTTTGGTCTCCTTTGCATCCGCAGTTTCACTAAGATAGGGAATCACAATATCTGCACCCTCTGAAGCAAAAAGCAGAGCGGTAGCCTTGCCGATACCACTGTCGCCACCAGAAATGATCGCCACCTTACCTTCAAGCTTCAACGTTTTTAAAATGGGTTCACTTTCGGGTTTGGGTGACATTTTTTGCTCAAGCCCGGGTTTTGGCTGTTTTTTCGACGGCCGGACCTTGGTTTTACCTTCTTTCTGCATAAAAAAGATTATAGTTATTTTCTACCCCGGGTAAAGAGCCATAAAACAAGACCGATGACACCTACCACAAGGATGATGCCCCACCACATGCCGGCTTCGAAAATAGTACCTATTGCCTCGCAGCCTGTTAAAGTAAGAAGTGCGAATACGGTTAAACTTAATAATGTGAATCTTTTCATAACATTAATTTTTTAATGGTTTATTTTAATCTGA
Source organism: uncultured Chryseobacterium sp. (assembly GCA_964468335.1). Taxonomy (GTDB): domain Bacteria; phylum Bacteroidota; class Bacteroidia; order Flavobacteriales; family Weeksellaceae; genus Marnyiella. The sequence continues at coordinate 5,810 of CAYXUO010000022.1, forward strand.
AATATCAAACCCTTAACAGGTCGGGCTTCCAGTTCTTAATTGATTTTTTCATGTCCCCGGGAGAAGTGTTGTTTTTTAATGTCTCTTCCAGCAGTGTTCTAAACTCATCATCATAGGCAAAGCGAAGTGCCGCTATCTGTCCAAAACTCAGTTGTGTTTCCACCTCGTCAGATCTTTTACCGAACAATTCAAAATACCGCTGTTTAAATTCAAGTCTTAGGAGTCTGTCCTGTAGAGTGAGCGCGTAATGCTGCCTAACCATAATGGAGAGATACAGTATGAGAAAGATTGATGTTGAAAACAGAACCCAGAGGATTTGGTTATCGTTATCCGAAAAAGCCTGCCAAATCCCTACACCCAGAAGAATGAGCAGCAACGGCAATAAGATGAAGTGATGCGGTGCGTAAAAGCGTATGTGGTTGGAGTAGTTTTGCTTCTTCATAAAATTTTCTCAGCAAATATGTAACCAAATCACAGTATCCGGAAGTTCAATTGATAATTGAAAGCAGCCTCAGGTTCCTTTCAACAGCGACAATGCCTCCAGCATATCGAAGCCTTTGCCTAAAACAGGTTTAAAAATGTCGCCTTTTTCCTCAATACGCTGCAGCGCATTCTCGATATTAAAATCTGTTGGTTTCAGTCCGGATTTCAGTTCATTCCACTCTATGGGCATGGATACAGGGGCACCGTTTTTCGGCCTCAGACTGTACACGCTGGCCAGTGTTTGTCCCCGGCGGTTTTGTAGGTAATCCAGATAGATCTTACCCTTATCGCGTTTCTGTAAGCCGCGTTCCAGAGTAGTGAGGTCGGGGAGTTCCTGCTGTACCATCTGCATCATAATAAGTCCGAAATCTTTAATCTGTTCAAAGGAATACTGTGCACCTGCCGGAATGTATATATGAATTCCCGAACTGCCGGATGTTTTACAGTACCCTTCTATATTACCATTGTCCATTATCTTCTTAACAGTCTGTGCGGTGAGAATAACGTCGTCAAACGTGTTATTTTCAGATGGGTCCAGATCCAGGACCAGGTAGTCAGGACTTTCTGTGGTTTCTACACGGCTCGTCCACACATTGAGCTCTATGCAGCCGAGATTATTCAGGTAGGCCATTGTGGCTTTATCATTGCACAGGATGTAGTTGATGAATTTGTCCGTTGATTCCGAATGGACTTTTTGTGTTTTAATCCAGGCAGGAATATCTTCTGCCGCATCTTTCTGGTAAAAACTCATACCGTTTATCCCATTGGGAAAACGGTTCATGGATTGTGGACGGTCTTTCAAATGAGGCAGAATATATTTGGATATACTTTGGTAGTATGCCAATACATCACCTTTTGTTACCTGATCGTTGGGGAAGTAAATTTTATTCTGATTGGTCAACTTTACTTCCTGCTTCCCAAACTTGCTAAGCTGTTGGTTCTCCCGCTTCATTACTGATTTTTTTAAAGGTGCCGGCTCCGGTATTTCGTGGTCTGCTTCACTATTTTCCAAATTCAGGTCCCGTGGGTTCAGGTCATCGCGTAAGCGCAAAAAAACCGGGTGACGGAAAATGTGGTCGCTGGTAAGTTCAGTAAATTTAATTTCAGCAATGAGTTCCGGCTTCAGCCAGGTCGCTTTGCCGTTGGTTTTCGGAGTTTTGGTAAAAGGACTATTTTCAGTAATCAACGGCTCCATCTTTTTATAAATATCACCTAAACCTTTATCACTGAATCCGGTTCCGGTGTGGCCGCAGAAAACCAGATTCTCGCCGCGGTATCTTCCCAGCACGAGTGAGCCGAATTTTTTACGGCTGCCTTTTGGCGCAGTAAATCCGCAGATAAGCACTTCCTCAGTCTGCTGACTTTTTATTTTGAGCCAATCGCCATTGCGTGCGCCGGGCACATACGCACTGTCTGCTTTCTTCGCCATCATACCTTCCAGACCCATTTTTTCAACCATTGCAAAGAAGTCTTCACCTTTTTCTGCAATATGGTCGTGGTATTTCACGAAGTCCGTCTCTACGAGCGCGTCCTTAAGCAGTTCCTTACGTTGCAGCAGACTCAACTCTTCAGTAGAATGACCGTTTAGATATAATAAATCGAATACCTGATAGATGACGTTCAGGTTTGGATTTTCGCCAATGCGCTGTAACCACTGAAAGTCAGGCTGTCCCTGGTCATCGTAGGCGACCAGTTCGCCATCCAGAATCATCTCATGTTCCTGGAATCTCAGCGAGTTGCTTACCTTTTTAAATTTTTCCAGATATGAAAGTCCGTTGCGGGAATAGAGCTGTAAGTCCTTTCTGAGATCGGCAACCGCGCGGTAGCCGTCCCACTTAATTTCAAATACCCAGTCCGGGGAACTGAAGGGCCTGTCGGCCGTGCCGGCAAGCATGGGCGTAATGAAACTGGAGAGTTTTCTTGCGCCGCTGAGCGCAGGAGCATGATTTCGGTAGCCCGAGGTTTTTGCCGGTTCAGGACTTACTTTTTTTTTTTTTTGAAGCCAGATAGGCTGTCACTTTAGAATCGGGATCAGTGTTTTCTTCAGCGTCATAATGATCGGTGGCGTATTGGTCGCGGTGTTTAATGAGCAGCCAGGGATCTCCACTTTCGCTGCTTTTGATCTTTACAAGCGCAAATTCGCCCTTCAGTTTTTTCCCATGAAGGATGAACTTCAAAGAACCCTGATGAAGTTCGGCCTGCATTAGTATGTCGTCCTTTTTACCTTTTACCTTCTGAATAGGTTCGTAGGTCCCCTGATCCCAAATTTCAACCTCGCCGGCGCCGTAGTTTCCTTCAGGAATACTGCCTTCGAAGGTGCGGTAAGCATAGGGATGGTCTTCTACCATCATAGCCAGCCGTTTGTCTTCGGGATTAAGAGAAGGTCCTTTGGGAACAGCCCAGGATTTCAGTACGCCGTCCATTTCCAGACGGAAATCATAATGAAGTCTGCTGGCGGCATGGCGCTGTACGACAAATTTTAATTTGCCTTTACCAGCTGCGGTTTTACCCTTAGGTTCGGCAGTCTGCTCAAAGTCTCTTTTCTTATTGTATTCTTCTAATGGCATATTGAAATGTATATGAAAGAAGTAGCTATCCCGCCTTAGCTTTGCCGGCTTCCAGACTGGCTTTCAGTTGGGCCATAAGGTCAGTAGCTTTGGCGGAAACGGTTTCTTTAGTCTCAGGTTTTTTAACTTTTCCTTTAGCTTTGGCCTCAATGATTTTCATCAGATCATCATTATAGGTGTTTTTAAACTTCGCGGGGTCAAATTTAGTCGCACGCTGTTTAATCAGGGATTCGGCCATCTCCAGTTCATCTGCTTTGGGAGTCTTGCCACCGGGAATTTTCAGGTCCTCATAACTTCTAAGCTCTTCGGGATACCTCATGCGGTTCACCATCAGTACTTTATCTTCGTACGGCCGGACGAGGCACAATATTTCTTTTTCGCGCAGGATAAAGGTGCCGATCCCGGCCATCTTAGTTTTCAATAAAGCTTTTAACAGGAGTTTATAAGCTTCTTCACCGTTTTTTTGTGGTTCCAGGAAGTAGGAAGCTTCGAAGTAGGCACTGTCGATTTCATGAACATCAACAAACTGCTTTATGTTGAGTAATTTGGATTTTTCGGGATTTACTTCTTCAAAATCTTCTTTTGTTAGCACCACATAGTTTCCCTCCAGTTTGAAACCTTTTACAATATTATCCCACTTCACTTCCTTACCTGTATTGGCATTCACCCGTTTGAAGTTGATGTTAGACAGGTCGTCCTTATCCAACATGTCCAGGTCCAGATTACTCTCTCCCGTAGCTGAATAAAGTTTAATGGGAATATTGACCAGTCCGAAGCCTATCGCGCCATTCCAAATTGCTCTCATAATTCCTGATTTGCCCACGTTACATCAAAAATGTATCCAATTTAAGACTAAATTTTTACCTTTGGATAAATAGGCATCTATGAAAATTGCAACTTATAACGTAAACGGAGTGAACGGCCGGCTGCCCGTTATTCTGAGATGGCTTAAAGAAACAAAGCCTGATATTGTATGTATGCAGGAGTTGAAGGCACCGCAGGAAAAATTCCCGGAAACTGAGTTTTTGGATGCCGGATATCAGGCTGTGTGGCTCGGACAGAAAAGCTGGAATGGCGTTGCCGTAATTTCCCGGATTGGGATGCCGGAGATTTCCAGAACGTCACTTCCGGGTGAGCCCGAAGATGAGGCCAGCCGTTATCTGGAGGTAAAAATTAAAGATATACTTAAAGCCTGTCTTTACCTTCCCAATGGAAATCCTGTGCCTGGCGCTAAGTTTGACTATAAAATGCGATGGTTTGAACGCCTGGACGCGCATGCCGAAATGCTGATTACCTCTAATAAGAAAGTAATACTGGCCGGTGACTTCAATGTGATGCCTACCGAAAAAGATGTCTATAAACCTGAAAAGTTTGCTAAAGATGCCCTGTTTCTTCCCGAAGTGCGGGATGCTTTCCACAATTTAGTAGGACAGGGCTGGACCGATGCACTTAGGTATCTTTACCCGGATGAAACCATATATACTTTTTGGGATTATTTCAGAAAGGCTTACGAGCGTAATGCTGGCTTGCGTATAGATCATTTCCTGCTTTCAGGCGAAGTACTGCCGCAACTGAAACGGGCAGGAGTGGACAAAGACGTTCGTGGTTGGGAAAAATCCAGTGATCACGCCCCTGTGTGGATTGAACTGGATTAAATCAGTCGGCTCCCGGTTTGCAAACTTATTATCTTCATGTGATTGCGAAAATTTCAATATTATCCTGGATACGGTACTGTAAAAAAATGGGATGCTTAGCATTGTTTAAACTGAAGTGGGAAATTCAATCAAAATTAATCTGAAGGGGGAAAATCCCGCCAATTCTTTTATTGGTGATGTGTCAGGACGGTGGAATGCAGTGTGATGTTGTGAATTTGAGCATAGGTTTCCACCGGGATGCCGAGAATGTTAACAGAGACCACCCCGTCAATCGCGCCTCCGGCGGATTGCCACCCCTCCGGAGGAGGGGAATTTCCACAATATATCTCTGCCTTCCGCGGTCTCAGCATACTGAGTAGGGGTTGTGATTCCGCTCTCTGCAGAGGGACTGTTTCATGTTTTTGACGTTTGGACGAAGCTGATAAGTGCGGGAGCAATATCTGCTTGGGCCATTGGGGAGAATCAATTGGCCGTCCACCTGGTTGGATGGCCAATTGAGAATTGACAGTACAGTTATCTGTAACCGGTGACAAATTTCATTCACAATCTTGTACTGATTTTCAGTAACTTTAGAATAAAGAAAAATATTACACCATGTCACTTCAAATTCCAAAGAATCTTACCGGCCTGAATGAAGAGGAAGTAGAGCAATCGCGTCAGACCAGTGGCCATAACCAAATGACTGCACCTCCGAAAAGCAACTGGTGGAAACTGCTGACGGAAATTTTAAAAGAGCCTATGCTTATCCTGCTTATGGTCATTTCTGTGATTTATCTTTCGGTGGGAAATTACGGAGAGGCTCTGTTTATGATAGTCGCCCTAATTTTGGTCTCCGGTATCTCTTTTTACCAGGACAGCCGAAGTAAAAAAGCGCTGGAAGCCCTGGAGAAACTCAATGAACCATTAAGCAAAGTAATACGGAATTCAACGGTTGTACAAATCCCGACACATGAAATTGTGGTGGGCGACCTTTGCATTACATCGGAAGGTCAGATGATCAATGCGGACGGCCGCATAGTTTACAGCAATGATTTCACTGTAAACGAAGCCTCACTGACTGGGGAAAGCTTTGCAGTCTCAAAGGGAAGTGGCCAGGAAGACCCTTATGTTTACAGCGGTACGGTCGCAATTTCCGGTATTGCTGTTTTTGAAGTGGAAGCTGTAGGTGTAAATACCCGGATTGGCAAAATAGGAGATTCTATGACCGGTATTATTGAACAGAAGTCGCCATTGCAGTTGCAAATAGAGAGGTTTGTAAAAGGTATGGCGGTTTTGGGTGTTGTTGTATTTTTATTGGTATGCGCTGTAAACTGGTATCACACAAGGAATTTTGCAGAATCACTGTTGAATGGCCTTACGCTCGCGATGTCCATATTGCCGGAGGAAATTCCGGTAGCTTTTACAACATTTATGGCCTTGGGTGCCTGGAAACTGATGCAGCAGGGTATCATCATCAAAAAAAGCAGTGTAGTTGAAACAATGGGCAGTACAACTGTAATCTGTACCGACAAAACAGGAACCATTACCGAAAATTCAATGCATCTGAAGGCGGTATATAATTTTAAAAACGACCGGACATATGAAGAAGCGGAATTTCATGTGCCTGAGCTGGCCGAAATAATCAGTTACGCCATGTGGAGTAGTGAGCCGATGCCTTTTGACCCTATGGAAAAAACGCTTCACAAGATCTATGCCGATACTCAGGTTGAGGATTTGCGGAATGAATACAAAATGATACATGAATATCCGCTGGAGGGTCATCCTCCTATGATGACCCATGTGTTCCAAAACAGTTCCGGATCAAGGATTATTGCTGCAAAAGGAGCGCCGGAAGCCATTGTGCAGGTTTCAGAGCTGTCGCCAGCCCAACTTTTGACAGTAAGAAGCTATATCGATGATTTCGGTAAAAAGGGCTATCGGCTGTTGGGGGTAGCACGGGCGCACTTTACCGGTGATAACTTTCCGGAAAAACAACAGGATTTACCGTTTGAATTTCTGGGATTCGTCGTGTTTCACGATCCACCGAAAAAAGGTATCCGTGAGGTTTTCAAACAGATTATTGAAGCCGGAATACAGGTTAAAGTGATTACTGGCGACAATGCGCAGACCACCCGTACCATCGCGGCACAGTCCGGAATAATAGGATACAGCGAAATGGTTAGCGGTGAAGAGATTGCGTCTATGAGTGAGCAGGAGCTCAGGAAAACCGTCAGGGATAAAGTTCTCTTCACAAGAATGTTCCCCGATGCCAAACTCGCCGTAGTAAATGCGCTTAAGAAGAACGGCGAGGTGGTAGCCATGCTGGGCGACGGAGTTAATGACGGACCAGCGCTTAAGGCTGCACATATAGGTGTGGCTATGGGAATAAAAGGTACCGAAATGGCCAAGGCTGCAGCTTCGCTGGTCCTTACCAATGATGATCTGGGCAAACTGCTTACAGGAATCGCCGCCGGGCGCCGGATATACAGCAATATCAAGAAAGCGGTTCAGTATATTATTTCCATTCATATTCCCATTATCGTTGCAGTTTCACTGCCGCTGTTTCTGGGTTGGGCATTTCCGCAGATTTTCACGCCTGTTCACGTTATTTTCCTCGAGCTGGTCATGGGTCCGACATGTTCCATCGTTTACGAAAATGAACCAATGGAGAAAGACACAATGTCACGTAACCCCAGGCCGTTATCAGAAACTTTTCTCACATGGAGAGAACTGAGTTTGAGCATAATTCAGGGACTGGTAATCAGTGCGGGTATTCTGTTTGTATATCAACTGAGCTATAGAGATGGTGGAGGAGAGGAGACTGTGCGGGCAATGGTTTTCACGACACTTATTTTTGCTAATATTTTATTGAGTCTTGCAAACCGTTCCTTTCATTATTCAATATTTGAAAGTTTCCGAAACAGGAACATCCTTTTGGCTTATGTTATCGGGACTACAATTCTCCTTTTAGCTGCCATGCTTTATGTTGATGAGGTCAGATCATTTTTCCAACTTTCCCAGCTGAATTTCGCACAGTTGCTAACCGCTGTTGGGGTGGCAGCAGTTTCGGTTCTTTGGTTCGAAGTTTATAAGCTGATCAAGCGAATCCGGATTTTGTACTCCAAATGACGTCACCCCGAATGATTTATCCAATGTCTTTGCTACCCCAAATAAAAACGCCTACCAAGAGGTAAGCGTAGTAAGAAAGAAAATCTGTTGTTTTAGTCCTGTCCACCTTTTCGGGTAGGTTCGCGAACTTCCGGCCATTTCATCGGTTGACCTGTTCTTTCATCAACCGGCAGGTTTATTTTTTCGCCGGAAGATTTCTCAGGATCTTCACTGGCCATATAGGTTAGGATGGCAATCAGCGCTACATTACTTTTCACATCGTCAAACACAATTTTATCATAGGTGTCCCGGTTTGTATGCCAGGTGTAATTTCCATAACTCCAGTTCAGTGATCCCAGCATGAAAGCCGGTACACCTGCCGCCACAAAAGATGCGTGATCTGATCCGCCAGCACCTGGAGTACCCGGAAAAGTTGTTTTAATGTCCTTGGTCAGTTCTTTTGGAACTGCATTAAGCCAACGGCTTAAATAATCATACGAATGAAGGAAGCCCTGCCCGCTGATGTTTGCTACCCTGCCTGTACCGTTGTCCTGATTGAAGACCGCCTGAATTTTCGGCATTTGGTCTTTATGAGCAGAGACGTAGGCTCGGGAACCATTGAGACCCTGTTCCTCACTGCCCCAAAGCCCTACGATAATGGTTCTTTTTGGATTGGGATATACCTTTTTCAGAATCCTTGCAACTTCCATCATCGTGATGATTCCGGTTCCGTTGTCCGTGGCTCCGGTTCCACCATCCCATGAGTCCAGATGGGCCGAAAGAATGATGTATTCCTCAGGTTTTTCTGTACCTCTTATTTCAGCTATTGTATTGAACGTGGGTGCCATTCCTTTGTCCTTGGAGCTGGCCTGGACCTTAACTTTGGGAGATATACCGTATTGAATCATCCTGTACAGTTGACCATAATCTTCCAATGAAATATCGACTACGGGAATCTTTTTTGTCCCGGCCGAGAAGATTTTATTTACCCCAAATCCCCTGGACCAGTTGGACGAGATAATGCCCACAGCACCTGCCTCTTCCAGCTTTTTGTTCATGGTTCGGGAAGTTTCACCAGTTAGCTTCATAGAATTTTGCCAGCGTTCTGAAGCTTCTGCTGTTTCCCTCTTCATTTTGTCATAAGAATCGGGAGTGGCAAATTCTTTCCAGTTGTAGTCCGGGCGGCCGGAAGACTGATATGGGGATACCATCACCAGTTTTCCTTTCACTTTCGGCAACCACGAGTTAAATTGTTCCTTGCTGCTGAAAGTTGGGAGCATCAGCACATCTGATGTAATTCCTTTTGATGGAGTAGCTGGACTGAAAGCCAGCTGCATGCCTTCTAATGATTTTGCATACGGAAAGACCATCTCAATACTGGAGGGACCGCGTTCCCATGATTTCCACTCGCCCCATTGTTCATTCCTGGCCTCAATACCCCATTTTTTAAACTGATTTACCGCCCAGTCGTGGGACTGCTGCATTTTAGGGCTGCCCACCAGGCGCGGTCCGATACCATCCAGCAGTTCGAAAGCCAACCGCTCCAATTGAGAATCATTGTAAGTTTCGGTCATAATGGAATTGATGGCCGTTTCCCGACCGGTCTGGGCCCAGGAAAAAGTGCAGGTAAGCGCTGCAGAAAGCACCAGGATTTTAACGTAGTTCTTCATAGATAAAATTTGAAATGCTGAAGATAAACATTTTACCAGCAAGTCAAAACTGATCTAATCTTACATCTCCAAATTCAGTATTTCCTGACCATTAAAAAAGCTCCCGCAGGAGCTGTTTACTTATTTCTTAATCAGTTTGGATGTTTTAATTCCTTCATCTGTGTGAATTTTCACCAGATAGGTTCCTGGTGCCAGCATCCTGGCATCATAACGTTCTGCAGCCAGATATTCTTTAACAAGACGTCCGGACATGTCTGTTAAGGAGACGGTAACCTTCTGACGGTTGGATTTTTCGGGCAGACTTACAGTAAAGAAGTCGGATGTCGGGTTAGGATACACCCTTACACGGTTATCGTACTGCAATACCTCATTTGTTCCGAGAACGGAATAAGTAATGATGAATGGCAGATCCTGCGGATAATCGGGTGCTGCAACCGGCACTCCGGCATCCACCATGGGAGCCCAGGTTCCTGTATTCTGCAGTGCATTGTCAGTGGGAAGCCCGCGTATGCCTGCTGTTGTCACCGGTGGGGTCCATACTGTAGCTATAGAGGCCAGGTCTTCCATTTGAAACTGCATCCAATAGGTCCCCGCACCCAGGGTCACTGGTGTTGTGGTGTTAACTCTCCATATCCTGCGTGTAGTGCCGGTAGCATTACCCGGGGGAGGATAAGAGGAATTAAAGATGCGGTACATTAAGGCATCCTGTGCGTTTGAAAAACGGTCAGTAGTATCATCTCCAAAAACAACTGTTGGCGTCCCTGCATTGGGTGCGCCGTTCAATATTTTTACCCGCGCCCGCATACCGGGCGGAGTAGCGCCCACATAACCCGTTACATAAGCGAACAGTGCAATAGAGGTTATATTCCACGTTTGACCTACTGGGATAACGAAATCATCCGCACAAAAGTTATTGGTAGTAGTCCCTACTTTCTGACAGCCAAATCCCGCGTTGGTATTTGATTCTGTAGTGTTTCCGGTATTGTTCTGAGCTTCAGACCAGGTGTAGCCTGTGGGAGCGGTTATTCCGGATTTGGATGTAGCGCCTGTGCTGAGAGGACCGTTATTGTACTGGCTCCATACCAAAGCAGGAAGCAGTGCTGCTAAAGTCAATAAATTTTTCTTCATGATTCTGGTTTTAATGTGTTATTATATCAAAGTTATAATAAAAATTTTTACTGAATAACAAGTTAATTATGAAAAATTATAAATAAATCATCAAAACAGATAGTATTGCAAATGAGTTTAAGTTCAATATTTCCATAAGGAAACTGTGGGATTGGTTGCGAACTTTGCGGTAATGATTGGCTTTTTTATGTACTTTTATGCGGTAAAAGCTAGTGAATATGACTTCAAAAGAAAAAATAGCGCTGCTTAGGCAGGCGATGACCCAACAAAGTATTGATGCCTTTATCGTTTTCTCTGCAGACCCTCATATGAGCGAGTACCTGCCGGACGAATGGCAGGAAAGAACGTGGCTGTCCGGTTTTACAGGATCGGCGGGGTTTGTTGTTATTACTGTTAAGGATGCTGCACTCTGGACGGACGGCCGGTATTTTGTTCAGGCCCCCGGTGAACTGGAAGGCTCCGGCATACAGCTAATGAAGGATGGAGTAGAGGGAACTCCGCACTATATTGACTGGATAATAAATGCGTTACCCGATGGAGGAACGGTTGCCGTGAATGCATTGGCTACGAGCAACACAAGTTGGGCCGCATTGGAGCAAAAACTGGCTCCTAAAAATATCAAGGTGGTGGACAGACCTTTGCTTAAAGAAATCTGGACCGAAAGAATTACTGACCAGAAAAGAAATCCTGTATTTGTGCATCCTGTAGAGCGTGCCGGAAAATCCGTTGCAGAAAAATTACAGGACATCAGGCAAAAAATGGAGCAGATGGAAGCTTCAGTTCATGTTATTGCAAGTCTGGATGATGTAGCCTGGACATTGAATTTGCGCGGAAGCGATGTAGAAGCGAATCCGGTTTTCCTAGGGTACGTCGTGCTTACGAAGAACACGGCAGTACTTTTCGTTGATCCCGAAAAGCTTGAACCTGAAGCAGCAAAGCAAATGGATGCCTCAGGGGTGCAGATAAAATCTTATGAAGACTTCTTCAACTACCTGAGTGAAATTAAGAATGAAAGCATTCTCGTTTCGCCAAACAGTAACCAATCCATTTTTGACGCTCTTGAAGGAAACAACAGGATAATTAAAGCTCCTGTTCCCGGTAATCTGATGAAAGCTCAGAAAAATGAAACTGAACTTGAAGGTTTCAGGACTGTGATGCAGCGGGATGGCGTTACTATGGTAAAATTTCTTCATTGGCTTACCCAAAACGTAGGTAAGGAGGCGATGACAGAGTATTCGATTGGCCGCAAATTACTGGAGTTCCGGAAGCAGGGCAAAAATTTTGTGGGCGAAAGTTTCGGCAGTATTGTAGGCTTCGGAGGCAATGGTGCAATTGTGCATTATTCAGCCAAAGAGGAAGGCAGCAAAGAGGTAACCAACTCTGGCAGCATCCTGGTGGACTCGGGCGGTCAGTATCTGGATGGAACTACAGATATTACCCGAACTCTGGCACTGGGCGCTGTAACGGATGAATTCCGCCGCGACTGTACTTTAGTCCTGAAAGGCATGATACAGCTATCCATGGTCAAATTTCCGCGCGGTACACGAGGTGTGCAGCTGGATGCGTTTGCGCGGATGGCTCTTTGGAAAGAGGGTAAAGACTATGCTCATGGAACCGGACACGGAGTGGGCAGTTTTATGAACGTGCATGAAGGACCCCAAAACATCCGTAAGGATATGAACGACCAGGAATTGCTGCCCGGTATGGTCGTTTCAAATGAACCCGGCTTTTATCTCGAAAACGAATATGGAATCCGACATGAGAATCTGGTGGCCGTTCGCGAATGGAAAAAAACCAATTCGGGAACTTTCTACGAATTTGAAACCCTGACCGTCTGTCCTTTCGACAGAAATGTTCTGGATCTTGAACTGCTGACACCTCAGGAAAAGGAATGGCTCAATAACTACCATTCCTGGTGCCGTGAAAAGTTGGAAAATGACCTGCAAGGCGAAGTAAGGGAGTGGTTTATAGAGCAGGTAAAACCTGTCTGAATTATTGACTCTGAATTTTCATCTTGGATTCGGAGCACTTTAAACTCATTAATGTTTCAATTTTCTACAATGCAGGGTTTCCATCAAAAGGCCCTGCTTTTTTAATTACACCTTCCGATTTTAAATTTCCATTCTTAACGCAAATCTGAAATCTGACTTCTGATGTCTGATATTCGACATCTAACCCTTCTCTTTTCCCGCCACCGACTCAATATCCATTCCTTCGTGAGTGATTACCAAGGTTTCGGTAGCTAAATTACTGCTGTTGCCAAAAAGTACAGGACCTGAATACCGTACAGGGAAACAGTTTCGCAGCTTCCAGATGATGAGTGGCTCATGCCTCTCATTCAGAAGCGTGATGCGGATGTCGCGACGCTCAACAGTGCCGAAGGACCTGGTGTTGATCCAGTTAAAAAAATCATTATCGCCCTTCTGGATCGCACGGGTGAGTGAAACGTCAGAAAATTTCAGCAGACCGGGGATCTTGTTTTCGGACTCCACTTTTGAACTCCCCTCACGTATTGCGATGACTTCAATTGCCATATCCAGTCCGGAGACTTCCAGGAATTCATTTCTGTTGCCGCCCCATTCCACCAGGAAATGATAGCGGTTAATTAATTTGGTTGCCATGGTCTAATATGTTTGTTTTCAGTAAAGTTAGAGATTTATTCTTAAGTTCTGAACACTATTGTTTTCTAAAATATATTGAGGCAAGTACAATTGAGTTCGCCTCCCGAATCATCTGTAAGTAAGCAAAAATTACTGATTCCTTCTGCCTGAAAACAGCTGATTACGGAAGGGGCATTTAGCTGTATAAATACCTTCCATTCGTCCCTGTTTGTATTTCCCGGTTCATAATCTCTGCTTCTCCAACGCTTATTCGTAATTTTGCCTTCATGAATAAAGACACGATCTGCGCACTTGCCACTGCTAACGGCGTGGGTGCTCTTGGAATCATACGCGTTTCCGGTCCTGATGCTGTTGCCGTAACCAACCGCTGTTTCAAAGGTAAGAATCTGCAAAGGGCAGCTTCACATACCGTGCATTACGGTTTTATAACTGAGGGCGACGAAACTATTGATGAGGTCATGGTTTCTGTATTCCTTGCGCCGAAAACCTTTACTACGGAAGATTCCACAGAAATATCATTTCACGGGTCGCCTCATATTGCGGGTAAGATACTGGAAGTCCTCACCCGGAATGGCGCACGTATGGCTAAGGCAGGCGAATTTACAATGCGTGCCTTTATGAACGGGCGCATAGACCTTTCGCAGGCAGAAGCTATTGCCGATATTATTGCCAGTGAAAATGAAGCCTCCCGGAAAATTGCGATGAACCAGTTAAAAGGAGGGATTACAGATGAAATCTCTGTCTTACGTGGAGACCTGCTTAATTTTACTTCCCTGGTGGAGCTGGAACTTGATTTTGCTGAAGAAGATGTAGAATTTGCTGACCGTACAGCACTCAATATGCTTTTGGACCGCATTGAAGAGAAGTTGCGCTCGCTGGTGGAAAGTTTCCGGTATGGTAATGCCGTGAAAAATGGGGTAGAAGTGGCTATTATCGGGAAGCCCAATGCAGGAAAATCAACCCTGCTTAATGCCCTGCTGAAAGAAGAACGAGCTATTGTGAGCGATATTGCCGGCACCACGCGCGACACCATTGAAGAAGTACTTCACATCCGCGGCACGGCCTTCCGCTTTATCGACACGGCAGGCATCCGGGATACTACGGATGTCATTGAGGCTATTGGAGTTCAAAAAGCGCATGAAAAAATCGCTGCCGCTAAAGTCCTGCTTTATCTCTACGATGAATTTGACAGCACCCCAGGGGAAGTCGCTGAATTTATCAGGGAAGTTTACCGTGAAGACCTGAAGGTCATCCTGCTGCACAATAAATCCGACCTCTCTTCAAATCAAGGTCAAAATTTTGACAACGAGCTTCTGTCTGCTCTAAATGGGAAGAAAAATATCACTCTTCTACCTATATCCGCCCGCGGGAAAATTGGAATTGAAGAGCTTAAAGGCGAACTGATCTCGTATGTGGAAGGACTGAAGCAGTCTGAAAACAATGTCATCATCACCAACCAACGGCACCATGAGGCTCTTTTGCGATCGCTGGATTCTGTCAGACGGGTAAAAGATGCCGTCTCCCAGAGTTTCCATACTGAACTTCTGGCCTACGAACTCCGCTACGCTCTGGAGTACCTGGGCGAAATCTCCGGCGAGTTCACCAATGATGAAGTGCTGGGGAATATTTTTTCCAAGTTTTGTATCGGGAAGTAATATTGCAACATCGGTATTTAGTAATCCCATATCCTATTGATTGAATACAGATGTGTAATTATATGTAAAACGTATTATTTTTTTTATAACTTTATGATTACCAAAATCAAAGAGTATGAAAACATATTTACTTCGCATCAAAAAAAATAGTTCATCTGCAAAAGCTTCGCACCCGCGGCGAATAAGTACACTGCTTGCAGCGGCGGCTTTTCTTGCCATGGGAACACAGGGCGCCGTGGCACAAACCTCCGTTACGGTACCGGATCTCACCGCCAGTTCCGGCTTCACAGGTGTATATGCCAGCTCCGCACGAACCTCTCAACTGATTATCGATGATACGTTGCTTACTTCCCTAAACGGTAAGTACCTAACCTCAATCGCTTTCAGGCTGCCCAGTAACGCTACCTCCAGCTGGCCGGCTGCAGATGCTACTTTCGCCAATTATGAGATTTACCTCAGTAACGGGGTGGAACCGCCTAACCGTCAGTTTGATTTTGCGGCTAATGTGGTGGGCGCTCAAACTCAGGTGCGTTCCGGTGCTCTGGTAGTTCCCGCGGGAGCCTTAACCTCCGGCTCAGATCCAAATGCGTTCAGTCATATCATCAACTTTAATACGCCGTACCTTTACAACGGAACAAATCTCGTTGTGGAAATCAGACATACCGGTAACGATATTAATTCTTCGCGTTCAACCAATTCAACAGGTACCAGTACGGCAGGTTATGGTACATTATACACGGCTTGCTGGCAGGGAACAGGTGGGGTTGTTCAGGGCAACTTCTCCTTCATACGCATTAATTCCGTTGATGCGCTTGGTGTAAAATCAGTGGAGCTTGACGGCGGAATGACCGTGTATCCAAACCCTGTAAAGGACGTACTTCAT
>CAYXUO010000023.1:0-21203 GCA_964468335.1 uncultured Chryseobacterium sp.
AATAAGCCCGCCAGCTTCTATGCTGAGGCCTACAAAGATAATCCACGCGAATACCTGAAGTACTGTGAACAGAATGTTATCGGTTTTAGACATGACTGATGGTTTTAAGTTGAGTCAAAATTAATAAATATTTATTGAACAACAATAAATAAAATACTATTACCAATAAATACGATGATTTACGTAGTGTCAGAATTGGGTAACTGATACAGCATCTGTGCCCGGCAGTAAACAAAAAGCAGTCTCAATGAGACTGCCTTTGTTGAAAGTGATGGTATTTACGCCCGGCGTAATTTTCTTAACAGAAATCCGGCCGAAAACCATATCACCGAAATCATGAGGTAAGTGATCGCCAGCACTCCCGCGAATTCTGAAAATCTCACAGCCATGCGCGGCTCCGGCGGGTCACCGTCCATAAGGTACGCCATGGTGGTAAGTAGGAATGCTGCGCAAAAAAGTATAAAGAGAGTGTTTTTCATCACTGTGTTTTGGTAAGGTCTGATGATCGGGCTATAATTATGCTTCTGCGTATTTCAGCACCTTCTCCTCAAATAATTCGATGTCGAAAGGTTTTGCGATATAATCGTCGGCACCCGCCAGTGAGGCCAGTTCGCTGATGTTGCTGTTGGCAGAGAAATAGATTACCGGAATGTGGCTGAGTTCCTCATTGCCTTTTAAGAGTTTGGTAGCTTCGATACCGCTGATATCGGGTAGCCAGTTGTCCATAAAGATCAGGGTAGGCATAAATTCCAGTACCTGTTCTTCCACATCAGTGGTGGTTGGCGAAGTCTTCACCTCAAAACCCAAATCCTCCAGGATTTCGGTACAGAGTTCAAGGATCTCCACATTGTCATCAAAAATAAATACTTTCTTATCCATATTATTGTCTGTCAGTTTGTTAATGAATTAATATATCCCGGCATTTCGTCCGGTGTAAGTATGGCGTCGGCTTCTATCTGTTCCAGCGCGTGGGCAGGCATATAGTTAACCACCGCGGTGAGCGGATTCTGCACAAGCACTTTTCCGCCCTGTTGGGCAATGATCTTCAGACCGGCCGTACCGTCACTGTTCGCGCCGGACAGCAGCAATCCCGCCATGTTTTTGCCGAACACATCCGCAGCGCTTTCAAAGCTGACGTCCAGCGAAGGTCGCGAAAAGTTCACTTTCTCCGAGGCATCCAGCGAAAAGGTGCGGTTGTTTTCAATGAGCAGATGATAGTTGGGCGGGGCGATATAGATCGTAGAAGGCTCCAGTGCGTCCTTTTCGTCCACCTCCTTTACCCGCAGTTTTGTTTTGGCGGCCAAAAGATCGGTCAGGATACTGTCTTTTCCCGGCATCCTGTGCAGCACGATGATCACTGGGAAGGGAAGTGCAGGATCCAGCCCGGGAAGCATCTTGAGCAGAACTTCCAGGCTTCCGGCAGAGCCTCCTATCATCAGTGCTTCACATTTTGTCATCGCCTGAAATTTTACGCCAGATTTTTTCTCCTTTCAGCCTTTCAAAGTTTTTGGCAGTTGGCGAGAAATCCAGGGATTCCTTGGTGCCCAGTGCCAGGTAGCCGAATTTCTCCAGACTGTTGTCGAAGAGGCGGAAGACTTTATTCTGCAGCGGCCTGTCGAAGTAGATGATTACATTGCGGCACAGGATGAGCTGGAATTCGTTAAAGGAATTGTCCGTGACCAGATTGTGACTGGAGAAGATGATCTTGGACCTAAGTTCGTCATCGAGCTTGCCCAGGCTGTAATTTGCCGAATAATAATCTGAAAAATTCTCACTTCCGCCGGCGGCAATATAGTTTTCCGTGTACAGCTGCAGTTTGCTCATCGGGATCATGGCCTGCGATGCATTCTCAAGCACCGTGTTGTTAATGTCGGTGGCATAGATCAGCGATTTGTTCAGCAGGTTCAGTTCCTTCAGGAAAATGGCTACCGAATAGGCTTCTTCACCGGTGCTGCAGCCCGCAATCCAGATCCGGATAAAAGGGTAGGTGCCCAGGCGCGGCAGGATTTCGGTACGGAGCGTTTTGTAAAACACCGGATCGCGGAACATTTCCGTCACGTTGATGGTTACCTGTTCCAGGAAACGCTTGAAATAGGCAGGTTCTGTACGTATTTTATACCGGTATTCGGCGAAGCTTACAAACCTGTCCAGTTCAAAAAGTCTCACGATCCGACGCTTCAGCGAAGCACGGGAATAGCCTGTAAAGTCGTAACCGTAAATTTCCAGCACATCGGAAAGCAGCATTTCCAGATGTTCATCAGCGTGTTCAGAAGTCACTTAGTTCATTATTTTGTTAAGCAGCTGCAAAAGTTCGTCCACATTTACCGGTTTCGAGATATATCCGTCGGCGCCTGCCTCCAGGCATTTCTCACGGTCGCCGGTCATGGCCTGCGCCGTTACGGCAATCACCGGAATATTTTTAAGGTTTTCATCTGCTTTCATCCGGACTATGGCCTCATAACCATCCATTTCCGGCATCATCATGTCCATGAGCACTGCACCGATATTGGGATTTTGCTCCATGAGGGACAGTCCTTCCTTCGCACTGAGTGCGGAGAGACAGCTGTATTTCCTGGCCTTCAGCACCGCGCTGAGGGCAAAAATATTCTTGCTGTCATCGTCAATGATAAGGATCTCTTTCTTTTCGTTCATTGGGAATGGTTAAATTTTATCGTACAGCCATACCCTGAGCAGGGAAATAAGCTGGTCAATGTCTACAGGTTTTGAAATATAATCTGATGCGCCCACGGCGATACATTTTTCGCGGTCGCCCATCATGGCTTTTGAAGTGACGGCCAGCACCGGCAGGTTTTTATACTTGGGTGTAGCGCGGATTTCGCGGATGCTTTCGTAACCGTCCATTTCCGGCATCATCATGTCCATGAGCACCACATCGATCTCCGGATTGTTCTCCAGCGACGTCAGCGCTTCTTTGCCGTCCATGGCTGGGATTACCTTCATGCCGTGTACTTCCAGCGCCTTGGTGAGTGAGAAAATGTTCCTTACATCATCATCTGCAATCAGAACGGTTTTATCCTTCAGGATATTCCGGAGTTCACCGGAATTCTCAAAGCCTACCTCCCCCTCATGCTTCTTTTTGTTTTTCTCTTCTACCAAATGCAGGAAAAGCCCGGCTTCATCCAGAATCCGCTGGTAAGAATAGGCGGTTTTTACCACAATGGAATCTGCATATTTCTTGATTCGGCTTTCCTCGCCCTGCGACAGGTTCTTGCCGGTAAATACAATGATCGGCAGCTGCTCCAGGCCTTCGCTTTGCTTAATTTTTTCCAGCGTATCATAAGCATTCCGGTCCGGTACACCCATATCCAGGATCACACAGTCTATCTCGCGCTGCTGCAGCGCCTCTATACTGTCATTAACATTGGAAGCGATGTCGGTACTGATATTGTTGGCCGAAAGGAAATAACTCAGCGCCTTTGCATGCTGTTCATTTTCCTCCACGATAAGTACTTTCCTTGGACCTTTGTTCAGTGCATGCTCAAGTTTCTGGAAGATGTCCTGCATCTGTTCCAGGGCGAATGGCTTGTTAATGAAATCTACAGCACCGCGCAGCAGACTTTCCTGCTTAAACTTCATGGAAGACATAATGTGTACGGGTATAGGCTTCGTTTCCGGATTGGCCTTCAGAGCTTCCATCACCTGCCAGCCGTCCATTACAGGAAGCTGTATATCCAGCAGGATGGCCAGCGGCTTGTAGAGCTGTGCCATATCAAGGCCGGCATCACCACGTACAGCTACGATACCTTTATAATTCTTGCTGCGGGCGTAATCGAGTAAAATCTTGGCGAATGGCGTATCATCTTCAATGATCAGGATCACCTTGTCACCGGAGTGGATGTTTTCCCTGTCGTCTTCGATAGGCTGCGGGATATGGGAGGCGATGTACCTTTCCGGCTGTTCTGTGGCAGGCTGACCTGTGCTCACCGCCTGAACTTCCGTAGTTGGGGCTGCAGGAGCGGTGCTGAGCGTAGCATCTACCGGCACGATGAGGGTAAACTCACTACCCACACCTTCTGTACTTTCCAGGGAAATCTCGCCGCCCAGGAGACGTGCAAGTTCGCGGCTGATGGAAAGTCCGAGGCCGGTACCGCCGTACTTGCGCTGTGTGGATCCGTCGGCCTGTTGGAAGGCCTCGAAAACCAGACGCATCTTGTCCTGTGCAATGCCTATACCGGTGTCACTCACTTTAAAGGAAATCCTGTTGCCGGAAGCGTCGCTGGCCACCCGAAGGGTGATGCTGCCTTCGGCTGTGAATTTTATAGCGTTGGACAGCAGGTTTTTCAGGATCTGTTCCAGTCTGAGCTTGTCTGTCTGAAGCGTTTTTGCGGCCTGCTCCTCCGTTTCAATAATAAGCTGCAGATTTTTCTCATTTGCCAACGGCGAAAAGAGCATCTTCATATCATAAGTGATGTCTTCCAGCGGAACTTCCTCGATTTCCAGCGTCATCTTGCCCGATTCAATCTTGGAGAGATCAAGGATTTCGTCAATAAGTGTCAGCAAGCCCTGTCCGGAGCTCTGCATAACTTCGGCATATTCCACATACTGATCATCCAGGTCCTCGCTTTCGGTCATCAGTTTGGAGAGAAGAAGAATGGAGTTGAGCGGCGTACGGAGCTCGTGCGACATGTTCGCCAGGAATTCCGACTTGTATTTGGTGCTTTGCTCCAGTTCGAGGGATTTCTGCTGGATGTCTATATTGCGCTGCTCAATCAGCACATTTTTTTCTTCCAGCAGAGCCGTCCTTTCTTCCAGTTCCTGGTTGCTCTGCAGGAGTTCCTCCTGCTGAACGCGCAGTTCCTCCTCTGAAGCCAACAGCTTTTGCGACTGCGCTTCAAGTTCAGCGTTGATGTTCTCCAGTTCGGAATGCTGGGACTGAAGCTCCTCGGACTGCGCCTGGGTTTCTTCCAGCAGTTCCTGCAGCTTGATGCGGCTCTGTGCGCCGTAGAAGGCCAGACCGACATTTCCTGCCACAGCTTCCAAAAATTTCAGTTGCCGCGGCGTATATTCGTGGGTAGTTCCCAGTTCCAGAACCCCCAAAGGGATATTGTAACGGGTGATGGGAAGGGCTACAATATTACTTGGTTTTGCCTTGCCGCTGGCATAACTTATGGTAACCGCCTCTTCGGTAATATCCTTTACCAGCATGGTTTTTAAAGAGCGGAAGGCTTCGCCGGAGGTGCCTTCTCCCATTTCAAGCGTCTTGCGGAGGTCCTGTTCGGACAACGCAAAACTGCCCGCCAGATGCAGTCGGTTGTTTTCATGCAGATAAATTGCCGCCACACTGCTGCCTGTAACCTCAGTGATGGTATCCAATATATCTGCAGCCAGCTTTTCCAGGCTTTTTTCGCCCATCATACGGTCATTTAGTTTGGCTACAGCGCTGCTCAGCCATTCCTTTTCCTCCAGCGACTTAAAGGAATCCTTTAGTGAGGCGGCCATCCGGTTAAGCGGACCGGCAACATTGCCCAGATTTTTTTGCGCATTCTGGTCGGACAGGATATCATAGTCTCCGTTAGAGATTTGAGACGTCACTTTTTCAATGGCACGCAGGCGGTTTTCGGTTTCCTCGTTCTTATCTTCCAGTTCCTGGGTGAGGTTGGTTTTCTCCATGAAGTCCTGATTCACTTTCCTGAAGAATACAAGGGTAATGGTGATGGCTAAAATTGCCGAAAGGATAATGAGAAGTGGGGTATAGGAAGCAAATTTGTTCATGTTTTCCGTTCGTAACTTCAGCACATTTTGTTCTGCTGCCTGCATTACAGAAACCATGTTGCGGATCTCGTCCATGTGTTTCTTTCCTTCAAGCAACTGTTCAGACGAAACCGGATTGTTCCCGCGTTTGTAGTTCAGGTTCCGGTCCAGGATCTCAATTCTCGTATCGATGCTCCTGCGCAGTTTTTCCATATTACGGCTCTGTTCTCCGGAAAGTGTAAGCTGTACCGATAAATCAGTAATGGCATCGTCAATACGGGTTTTGGCGCGGCTGTAAGGTTCCAGGAAGCGCGCATCGCCGGACAGGAGAAAGCCCCGCTGTCCGGTTTCCGCATCTTTTACCAGTGAAAACACATGATCCAGATCCTTGATGTTCTTGTTTGTTTCGCGAACCATAGAGGAGCTGTCAATCAGATTCCTGATACTTATAAAAGAGGCGGCTGAACTCACCAATAGAAGTAGGAGCGAGAAGCCCAACCCGAATAGGAGATTTTTTTTAAAACTCATGCTGTAATTGGTTGATTAATTCCGTGCTTGGATGTAAGGGTATATAATAATAGAATTCAGATCCTTCGCCCAGGGTGCTTTTTACGCCAATCTTTCCCTGGTGGCGGTCAATGATTTCCTGACAGATATAGAGACCGATCCCAAGTCCCTGGAAGCGTTCTGAAGTTTCTTCTATGCGGTAAAATTTGTCGAAGATCTTTTCCTGATGCTCCTCGGACATTCCGATTCCGAAATCACGAACCGAAAAATAGATCTGGTCATCTTCCACATGGCAGTTAATATGTATTTCGTTTGCGTCCGGAGCATATTTTATCGCGTTGGTAATGAAGTTCACGATTACCTGTTCCAGGCGCATCTCGTCACCATAAATTTCGCAGTTCACGCTGCCTTTTTTGATGATTTTAACCTGCGGGGTAGACTGCTGCATGATTTCCACAATATGGTCCACCACCTCATCAAAAGCAAAGTATTTCTTGTTGAATTTGAGTTTTCCACTTTCTATTTTGGAAATGTCCAGCAGGTCGGCAATGAGCAGGTTCAGTTTTTCCACCTGATTCTGGACTTTCCTCAGCCTTGTCCTGATGCTTTCGGTGTCATGCTTGTCCAGGCTGCGTTCCAGAAGCTGTATATACCCTTTAATGCTGGTCATAGGTGTCTTCAGTTCATGGCTGGCGATACTGATGAACTCGTCTTTTTTACGCTCGGCTTCCTTGCGGAATTCAATTTCCTCGCGCAGTGCATCCTGCATTTGGTTCAGCGCGCGGCTCTGCTCGTAAATCCGGTAAAAGGTTTTTACCTTCAGCAGCAGGATATTCATATCCACCGGTTTACTGATATAGTCCAGGCCTCCCGAAGAGTACCCTTTGGTGATGAGATTGACATTGGCACTGGCTGCCGAGAGGAAAATTATGGCAGTTTCTTTGGCTCTGCTGTAGCCGGAAATGGCTTCCGCTACTTCAAAACCGTCCATGCCCGGCATTTGAACGTCCAGAATAATAAGGACGTAGGACTTTTTGAGTATTTTTTTTAATGCCTCTTCTCCGGATGATGCAGTATCGACTTCGAAGCCGTTTTTCTCAAGTACCCGCTTGAGGGCAATTATATTTTCTGTTAAATCATCAACGATCAGAATCATTCTTCAGTAATCATTTATTGTAAAAAGTTACCAAAGATACTCTTTTTGGAATTAGCTGTCGGAAATTCAGGCTTTTCTCTAACTGAAAACCATGAAATGTTAATCTGAAAAGGGGATCACAGAACAGAAAAGCTGTAGCGGTAGCTCCATTTCAGGTACGCACGCGGATAAACCGGTCGTTTCCGGACAGGTCTTTCAGCAGCTCGGCAGACGGAAAGTCCTTAAAAAGTTCCAGGGTTTCCGGGCCCAGTTTCTGGTTGATTTCCAAAAGTATGATCCCCTGCTGTTCCAGATGACTCAGACCATCAGCCGCAATTTTCCTGTAGAATATCAAAGCATCATCCACAGGAGAGAAAAGGGCCATTTTCGGCTCAAATTCCTTCACTGAATCTTCAATTTCCAGCTCTTCATTTCTCCCTATATAAGGCGGATTTGAAATGATAAGGTCGTATTTCCCCTCCAGCTCCGCCTTCAGATAATCTAGGTGAATGAAGTTGATTGTGGTCTGATGCAGGTCAGCGTTTCCTGCAGCTGTCTGCAGCGCCGCTTCAGAATAATCTACCGCCACGATTTCAGCATCCGGAAATTGCTTCTTTAAAGTGATGGCGATGGCCCCGCTGCCGGTTCCAATATCTAAAATTCTTATTGTATTATTTGATGAGTTTTTTTGGTCTGCTGAAGGCACAGCATTACGCGGCTGAAGCTGCCGGATCTCCGTAACTGCCAGATGAACCAGTTCTTCTGTTTCCGGCCTTGGGATCAGTACATTCCTGTCCACAATAAAGTCCAGCCCATAAAATAAAGCTTTGCCAATAACCTGCTGGTAGGGGGTACCGTCTTTTAACTTTTGGAGTGCATCCCGGAACTGCTTTACCATATCCGCCTTCAAAGTCTGATGCGTTGCTTCACGAAGCTGATGCCGCGAAAGACCCAGCCATTCCTGACAGAAAATTTCAAAAAGAACCTCTCTTTCTGCAACGGTATATTGCCGCGACAGTTCCTGCTGAAATTCCGATTTTATATCCTTAACCGAATTCATCACCTTGTAAATACCAGTTTTGTGGAAGTGGAGAGGTCATCGTCCAAACGGTAGCCTTCCATATTAAATGCTTTTACATCGTTTATTGTTTTGGCCCGTGTTTCCGCACAGAAGCGCACCATCATGCCGCGGGCATGCTTGGTGTACACAACAATCGTTTTCAGCTTGCCGTCTTTGAGTTCAAAAAAATCAAAATCGATCACCGGTGCCTTCAGTTTTTTGCGGTCAATTGTTTTTATATACTCAGAACTGGCCAGGTTCAGGATCAGGTCTTTTGAAGTCAGCTCGCTGTTGAGATGATCTGTTAGTTTTTCACGCCAGAACTCATACAGGTTTTTATACTGTTCAAATTCGAACTTCCGGCCCATTTCCAGGCGGTACAGCATGATCTTATCCGACGGTTTCAGAAGTCCATACAGTCCGGAGAGAATCCTGTAATTCTTCTGCAGGTATTTCAGAGAATCGCTGTCCATCATTCGTGCATCCAGACCTCTGTATACTTCGCCGGTAAACGCAAAAATGGCCTGCGCCGATTCTTTTTTTGATGGTTTCGGACTCCAGTTCTGATTGCGTTCCCAGTTTTCATCAGCCAGTTTCTGCGATATCTCCATGAGTTCCGAAAGATATTTCGGCGATTTTTCCTTTAGGTAGGACTGTATGAGCGCCGCATCGTCAATAAAGGCAGGTGTGGTAGACTTCAGCGGACTTACAGCCGGCTCCACGGTCATCAGTTTGGCCGGTGAGGTGATGATTTTCATAAGTGTTTTTGATTTTGAAGTATGGAACTACAGCTCACCTTTACCCTGGCGGATCAGTTCGGGCTCGCCGCTGGTAAGGTCTACCACTGTAGAGGCCATATTATCACCGTAGCCGCTGTCAATAACCAGATCTACAAAGTTGTCATACTTTTCAGCAATAAGTTCGGGATCGGTTGAATATTCCAGGACTTCATCATCGTCCTTAATAGAGGTCGATGCGATGGGGTGCCCCAGTTTTTCCACAATCAGCTGCGGGATGGCATGGTCCGGTACACGGATTCCGACGGTTTTATTGCCTTTATAGGCCAGTGGCAGACTTTTATTGGCTTCCAGTATAAAAGTGAACGGCCCGGGAATCTTGCTTTTCAGGAAGCGGAAAACAGCAGTGTCTATTGGTTTCGTGAAGTTGGAAAGATGGCTCAGGTCGTTACAGATAATGGAGAAGTGCGCTTTTTCGAGCTTTGTTTTTTTGAGCTGTGCCAGCTTTTCCATGGCACGGATGTCAAAAATATTACAGCCAAGCGCATAGACCGTATCGGAAGGATAGATGATGAGTCCGCCGTTCTTAAGCACGGTAACTACCTCATTGATTACATTTTCCTGAGGATTATCGGGGTGTATTCGCAGAATTTTTGCCATATACAAAGTTAATGAATTAAGCTGAGAATGTAAATTACGGCCTTAAATTTTGAAATCTGAAAAAAAGTTGTATATTTGCAGTCATATCGCGGGGTAGAGCAGTAGGTAGCTCGTCGGGCTCATAACCCGGAGGTCGCACGTTCGAGTCGTGTCCCCGCTACTAAGCAAAGAGAATCACAAAAGTGGTTCTCTTTTTTGTTTTAATTCCCGCAGATTTTCGCGGATTTTTATCTGTGCGAATCTGTGAAATCTGTGCGCTTTATTCCCAGGCATATCAAGGATCTTTATTGTTTATTCTCACGCAGATTTCGCGGATTTTTATCTGTACGAATCTTTTTAATCTGTGCGCTTTTATTCCCAGGGATATCAAGGATTTTTATTGTTTATTCACACGCAGATTTCGCAGACATTTTCTGTGTGCATCTGTGTAATCTGTGTGCTGTAAGCAAGCGCGGTTAACATGTAACTTAACTGTTCATTCGCCCGCTGATCACGCTGATTTTTATCTGTGCGAATCTGTGTAATCTGTGCGCTTTATATTATTCGCACGGATTTTCACAGATTATTTTTGCTTTTGCTCCCGCAGATATCACGGATTACGCTGATTTTTTTTTCTATGGCCAACTGTGTGCTTTCATGCATTTAAGTAATTCACACAGATTTCACCTATTTCACAGATTTTTTGAGGTCAGTGATAATAGGTGAATGGAGTGCCCTTATTAGCCGCCAACAAAGAACAAGGGTTAAGGTTGCGTTTAACTGGCTTTTAAAATTACTTCGTAGCGCTTATCCATTCAGCCACAATTTCTGCCAGTTCCGCTTTTCCATTTTTAATGTCCTGCAAACTTTTAAAAGTGATGATTGCTCTGTCATTTTCCTTCCAGGTCAACATTTTGCTTTCGTGGGTTATCAGTTTATCCTTAGGTTGTTTCAGCTTTTTTGCTCCGCGGTGAAATATTAGCTGCACGGACCGGCTTAAAGGCTGTATTTTCATTGTGATCCGGTCTTCACCACCCACGCTGTAATTGGGTCCGTTCCACTTGATGTTCTCGGTGAGCGATCTGGTGGCAAACAGGATAATGTTCCTTAACTGATCAATACCAGCTCTGGAAGGATGGTGCAGCTGATCCAGGAATATGGTGACTTCTTCGTTCTGGTTAATGTTTCCGTAGGACATAATGTTTTGTTTTTCTGAATGACTGCCGACTGCAAAAAAAAGCCTCGTCATCCCGGTTTGCTGCAGATAAATGTAGCAATAATTCAGCTGGGCCAGGTTATTTTACATTTTGCCGGGAATAACAGTGCAGCAGTCATATTAACGTGAGCAGATATCCCAATAGGGAACCCCCCAATACCACAAAGGCGCTGTTCAGTTTACGGTAACCAAAAGCCACAAGAATGCTAACTATGGCAATCAGAATGGTGCGCCATCCGGTAATGGTCTCGGCGGCCATATCTATGCACACTGCCGCAATAAGTGCAACTGAGGCAACATTAACCGCGTCCAGAAAGGCCGGGAAAAGTCTGGAACCCCGCATGTATCTTACCACAGGACCAATGAGTGCCACAAATACAAACGACGGCAGAAAAATGGCCACTGTAGAAACGATGGCACCAGTGAATCCATTGATCTGATAGCCTATAAAAGTGACGGATGAAAAGACGGGTCCGGGCGTGAACTGGCCTACAGCTACTGCATCAATAAGCTGCTGCCGGCTTAGGAGTCCTGTAGCTACCAGTTCGGTGTCCAGAAATGCAAAAAGTACATAACCACTGCCGTAAAGTACAGCCCCTATCTTTAAAAATATCCAGAACAGACCGGTATTGGCAGCCGAAAGAAACGGGGGCGCCGGAACCGCCAACAAGCTCAAAGGAATCAGACTCTGAAAGCCTTTTTTACGGGCGTTTTGCAGCCAGGCCAGTAAAAGGGCCGAAAAACCCGCGCCAAACATCAGGTAAATTTCGCTGATCCCTGCCAGTGCCCCGGCCAGGACTGTAAGGCCTATTATAATGAGTTGCAAAGATTTGAGGGAGGTGCGGGCCAATGGAAAAACGGCACCCAGGATAATAGCGATAATAGCGGGTTTTATACCGTAGATAAAAGGCTGTATGGCCGGAACCTGCCCGTACTGTCTGTAGAGCCAGGCAAATATTCCTGTGATCAGGACGGCGGGCAGGATAAAGCAGAGGCCGGCCAGGAGCAATCCCTTCCAGCCACCCTTTTCGTGACCGATGTGTATGGCCAGTTCTGTGCTGTTGGGCCCCGGAATGAGGTTGGTGGCACCTACGAGGTCCAGGAAGTGTGCTTCGGAGAACCATTTTCTTTTTGTGACTACTTCCTCCCGCATCATCGCTATATGTGCGGCGGGACCCCCGAAACCGATGAATCCAAGTTTCAGGAAGACGGCGGCAATCTCTCTCAGTATTTTTTTGTCGTCCATTCCGTAGTTATCATTTTATCCAGGGACCAGCGTCCACCGCCTTTCATCAACAAAAAAATACTGCCCAACAGCATGGTCCAGTCTGTTCTGGCGGCATGCGCCATCTCCCAAAAACCCTTCTCCGCCAGGATTTCCATTTTTGTGGTGGCCAAGGCGACCACCATAATGATCATCAGGGGAACAGTAGCGATTCTTGTAAGCAACCCGAGCAGAATTAACAAGCCACAGAGGATTTCCAGGCCGCCCACCAGATTTCCCAGGAATTCCGGCTCCGGCAAACCGATTTTTTCAAACCTGCCGGCACCGCGCACATCGGGAAAAAGGAATTTCTGCAGACCTTCGGACAGGAAAACGGCGCCCACCATCAGACGGATCAGCAGGGTAGTGGGCGAATGGTCGGTGTATATAAGTCTTTTAAACATCTACTCTTCAGGCTTTTTACGGAAACTGCAGAATACAAAATTCTGTACGGTGTCGAACGGTGTCATGTGGTCCGCTGTGATGCAGCTGAGTTTCTCAAATCCATGCTGAAAAACTTCCGACAGGGATTCCGCAGTATACTGCCTGATATCTATTCCGCTGCATTTTTTGGGACCCAGTTCAGAAAATGTCCCGATTACCATGATACCGCCGGGATTAATGTTCTCGTGTGCTGTTTTTACGTAGTTATTGATTTCATCTTGGTCGGTCAGGAAATGAAATGCAGCCCTGTCGTGCCAAAAATCATACTTCATGGTCGGATTGAAATCCGAAACGTCCGCTACAAGCCACTTTACCTTATCAGCCTTTTCGCTTAACCGTTGTTTGGCCCGTTCTACCGCCGCTTCCGAAATATCAAGAACAGTAATATCCTCATAACCCAACGCGAGAAGGTGGTCTGCCAGCAGGCTGTCGCCTCCGCCTACGTCGATCACTTTTGCGCTCGTAGGTATAGCGAACTGCCGAAAGAAATTTAGCGAAGTTTCCGGTTTGGGCTGAAACCAGCTAACGTCTTTCAGTTCCTTAGTCTGGTAAATGTTTTCCCAGTGCTTTTTTCTGTCAAAATTTTCCATAATTCTTCCTTTGATAGGTGTACTAAGAACTGCGCATATTTCCTGATTAAACGGACCGTATGCCGCACCAGGCAATTGCGGTTGTCTAAAATAGAAAAACTGCCTTAGAAATAGGGTATCGGCCTAAATAATTATGGTCCTGAAGGAAGTTAAATTTGTATAAACAGGCACTAATCTGCCTATAACTACCCAAAGCCAGAGGCAATTTAATTGAAATTTTGCCTGTGTCTTGTCTTTCTGCTTTATCACATGAGTGTAAACAAATACCAAAAAGCAAGCAGGAAAGAACTTGCTGCCAACAGTTTGTAGATCAGGTGTTGCTGCTTCAGGAAAATCGAGCCGGCGGCTGAGGAGGCAAGCACAAAGAAGAAAGTGGAAAGTTTTGAGTTGAAAAAAGGTTGCAGGACATTTGGGAAGTGGTTGATATAAGCTTCCCTAAGTTCCGGAAAATCGCCCTGATAATTGGTCTCCCAAAAGATAATCCAGTCCACCAGCGCGAAAACGGAAGCGATGAAGAAAACAAAAGCCAGAATAAGGTAATGTTTGTTCATGAAATATTATCAGGTGCAACTTTAGTAATAACAGAATTTATTTTAGAGTACTTTCAAGCTTCAATAGCGGCAGTTGGGAAAACGTCGTGCGAACGCGGCAATGGTTTCCCGACCGCTCGGCTATACCACGTTTCGGCAAAAGTACCTGAGTACGGTCTTCAAGATAATTATTCTTGATTAGAGGGCAATTTCAACTAAACAGCAATAAGGTATTTGAGACAGTGACGTTTCTATCTACAAAAACGTCAAACCAATTCTTTTGTTCAATCCAACTTCGAAAATTCTAATTAAAGTTGAAAGCTGAATATTGCCTTTCGCATTTTCAATTTTTGAAATATAACTTTTTTTTGTGCCGGCTTTTTCAGCTAACTGTTCCTGAGTCATTTTAGCATCTTTTCGTGCTTCTTTAAGCATTTCAGCAATGATGAACATCTGTGAATTTTCTTCATAGGCATTTCTGCTTTCAGTTCCAATTTTGCCATGCTCCAAATCAATCAGGGCGTCAAAGTTTGTAATTTTATCGTACTTGCTCATAATTATCTTTTTTGTAGAAAATATTCTTTTTTTAATTCGATTGCTTTGTTCAACTCATTCTTTGGTATCTTTTGAGTTTTCTTTTGAAAACCGTTGAATAGAACTACCAATTTACCTTCATCAAAGCAGCAGAATATTCTATAAATATTTGATTGATATTCTACTCTTATCTCATATAAACCTTCGGTTCCGGATAGATGCTTTAAAAATTTTTCAGGAACACGGTCAACCTGTTTTATCAATTCAAGAACTTGCTGAATTTTTCCTTTCACTTTATCGTTTTGATCCTGGTAAAATTGGATAAAGTGATTTTCGTAAAATTCAATTATTCTTGCCATGTGACAAAGTTATCTTAAAAGATAACAAAAAACAAATTTGAGATAGGATTTTTTCAATGTGACATCTTCTGAAATGTCATCTAATGAGCGCCCGGCTTTGTCGTCGTTTCGGGGAGGAGCCCAAAGGCTTCAAGCCGCAATACGTGAACGGCGGCAGTTGGGAAAACGGCGTGCGAATGCAACGATGATTTCCCGACTGGCGGCGGAGCCGGGCGGTTGTCGTCACGAAGAATGTTTTATCTTGCCGACAGTTATAGCCAGTGTTAGGCGAAGTTATTCATTAAACAAGTCTCGATTACGATTTCTTCTATGATTTTCTCGCAAAAAGATAATTGCCCTTTCGAGTCTATTTAATGCCATATCTAAATCTTTATTTTCAAAGGTAGCTTCGTCTGGAAGAGTAGATAGAGCCATCTTTAAATTTCTTAAACCAAAATCCAAATCTCTAATAATTCTCATGTCAAAAGGATTGTTTTGGTTAATCTCTCTGAGTATGTGTGTTATATAATTTGGTGGCAGAATTAGTTCTGGATTTCTAAGTATTTTGAATTGCTCTCTTGTAATTTCAAGAATTTCTTCCACTGCTTCGTTTGATTTATTTTGAGGTAGTTCCTCATCTTTAGTTACAGTTTTTGTAGCCGCTTCTTTTAAAAGCGGGTCAAGTTTTGCCTTTAATTGTTCGTACCATACATCAAAGGTCAGTTTTAATTTGCTTTCATCTAATTTCTCTTTACCTAATGCATTATTTATACTTAAAACTAACTTAAGCAAATCTTTTTTATCATAGAGAGTTGATTGAAATTGTAATAAAGGGCTCTTCTTAAGATCCGAAGGTTTGAGTCCAAATAAAAATGGCGATACATTTGAAGTGGTAAATGCTTTTGATAATGCACCTGCTTCAAAATTTAGCCATGGCGCATCAATATTCTGCGGAGTTACACACAAAATTCCAAAAGAAGAATCCTCTAATTCTTTAGCAATATCTATACTCCATCTAGAACCTTTGTCAATATCTTCCGAGGATACATACGGCTCTACAGATTGGATTACGAATGGCAGCCATTCTCTAAATTCTAAAGCTACTTTATGACTAAGGTCACCTGACCAGCTTAAAAATACTTTCATATACGTTTTTTGAATTATGTTACATGTTCTTTGTGTTATAATTTCGCCTAATGACCGCCCGGCTTTGTCGTCGTTTCGGGGAGGAGCCCAAAGGCTCCGCACCGGAATGCGTCAAAGGCGGCAGTTGGGAAAACGTCGTGCGAATGCAACGATGGTTTCCCGACTGGCGGCGGAGCCGGGCGGTCATTGGGAAAAATCGTCCCGAAGGGCGATCTTTCCCAACGGGGCGGCGCTTGGCGAAGAAGCGGATTTCGAAGCACTAAACTGTCTGCCAGCACTGAACTTGATACGAAGTACAAAACTTCATTTAAGCACTGAACCCGCTTTTTTGCCAAACGCCTGTTAGCGGTTCGGGCTTCTTTATTTTGTCGTTTCAAATACATTGTCAATAATTGTTTCTACTGCATTTTTTGTTCTCGGAACACAGTCAAATGTCAAATATTCTGTAAGTCTGTTAGCAATGGTTTCTGGTCTCGGATTGTCAATAAGTCTTGGGTTCAATTGTCGTAACCAAAGAGATTGATTTAACCTTTCTCCAATTGTTGTGCAATAAATTAAACTGTCAAGTGCTACCAAACTCAAAGGTCGTCCAATAGTCAGCCATTTATTTGCTCTATACCAAGTGAATTGGGAACTTGCCGCAAGTTGTCCACAGCTTGTTGAAATATTTTTAATTCTCGCACTTATATTCTCAATCCAGTCAAGTGTCTTGTCGCTCTGGAAATATAGCATTGCAGAAACATTTTCCGTTAAATATTTGTCGTCTTTGCTTTCAAGTTCTTTGGTAAGAATTTTAAATGCTTCGTCAAAATCCAAACACTTTGCTATTGGCTCTGCAAATATTTGAAGTTCATTTTCTCGTCTGTTGGTCCATTCTTTCTTTATCCATTCTTCTGCTGTTTTACCAACTACCTTCCCAGCAATTTCATAGGCTTTGTAATTGATAGCTCGATTATAATCTACCTTTTCTTTAAGTCTTTTAAGAACTTCCAATTTGTCGAACTTTTGAAGCTCGTTGATAACAAAATCGTCCGTGAAATACTGAACAAATGAAAAGTCAATAAGTCTGTTTAAATCATTTCTGATTTGTTCAAAGCTTGGAAACGGAAATTTTTCAGCGTCAATTACTTCAATGTCCGATTGTGTTGCTTCTCCTGTTTCGTAATCGTAAAAGTCATCGTTTAAATAGTAACCGGGTCCGTGAATTGCAGTTAAGTTAAAAAACTCTAACGGTCTTAATGCTTTATTTAATAGTCTGTCCTGACAAGGCAAACACAAACGAAAAGGATTTTGACCTTCGTCCGAAAGTTCTTCAACTTCAATTTCCCTTATGTTGCAACTTTCACATTTCATTGTCTGTGTCGTTTTTTAGCCTGACCCCTAACTTGTATATATGTATCACAAAATCATACATATACAACCGCCAGGCGGGAGATCGGTATCACAAACGTCATACTTTTCATTCAAATATATACAATTAACTGCATACGGAAGATGCTTATAATGCCCAGCAACAATTCCCAGGACTTTAAAAAATCCTTAAATTGCCCTCCACAGCCACTATTTTCTTAACTTATGGACAAAACCCAACTCGTAAAGACCGTTAAAGACCGCCTGGCAGCGAAGGCAGAAACGCTGAAAGGGCTGATTGCCCAAACCCAGGAATCCAACTCGGAGACAAAAAGTTCCATGGGCGATAAGTACGAGACCAGCCGCGAGATGATCGCCCAGGAAATCCGCAACCTGCAGCGGCAGCTGAGCGAGGTTCATAACCAGATGGATGCACTTGTTAAGCTGAACTCTGCACCCTCAAAATCCGTGGAGCTGGGTGCACTTGTGGAAACCGGCGCGGGGCTGTTTTATATTGCGGCACCTGTTGGCCAGCTGGATCTGGAGGGGAGGAAGATTATGACTGTTTCGCCGGAAGCGCCGCTGGTAAAGGCTATGCAGGGTTACACACCGGGCGGTACTTTCAGCATCAATAACCGCCTGGAAACTCTTGTTGCCATCCATTAATTTTCCGTAATTTGCGGCTTTTCCAAGCTCTAAAATTATAACCGCCCTCATGCAAAACTACCTGGATCTTCTTCAGCATATCATCGACAACGGAACCGACAAAACCGACCGCACTGGCACAGGTACGCGAAGTGTTTTTGGCTATCAGCTCCGCTATGACCTTAGCAAAGGCTTCCCCCTGGTGACGACCAAAAAGGTGCATCTGAAATCGATTATCTATGAACTGCTGTGGTTCCTGAAAGGCGATACCAATATAAAATACCTCACGGACAACGGTGTTTCCATCTGGAACGAGTGGGCGGATGAAAATGGCGACCTGGGCCCTGTATACGGCGCGCAGTGGCGCAGCTGGACCGGTGCCGACGGTAAAGTGGTGGACCAAATCAGCGAGGTGATTGACCAGATAAAAAAGAACCCGGATTCACGCAGGCTGATCGTTTCTGCCTGGAATGTCTCCGAAATCCCCAATATGGCGCTGGCGCCCTGCCACGCCTTGTTTCAGTTCTATGTGGCCGACGGTAAGCTGTCTCTTCAGCTTTATCAGCGCAGTGCCGATGTGTTTTTGGGCGTTCCCTTCAATATCGCAAGTTACGCCTTACTGCAGATGATGGTAGCTCAGGTCTGCGGCCTGGAGTTAGGGGAGTATGTACACACATTTGGCGATGTACACATCTACAACAACCATTTTGAACAGGTAAATAAACAGCTTTCGCGCACGCCCCGTGCTTTGCCCATGATGAAGCTTAATCCGGAGGTTAAGGATATCTTCAGTTTTGATTTTGAGGATTTTACACTGGAGAATTACGATCCCTATCCGGGCATTAAAGCTCCGGTAGCTATTTAAGCACGTATAAAAAACTCGCGGGTGTCCAGTTGTTATATCATTCCCTGACAGGGTTTGATAAATTTTGACCTGTTTATTCAGAACATAATTATTTCATCGTAGATTTTTTCAGAATCTTTGTTTGTAACTTAAGGTATATCTTACAGACTAATATTCTACATCAAAAATCCACATTATGAACAAAATTGCCACACTTTCGGCCGTGTTTGCTTTTTCGGCGGTATTTGCACAGAGCTTCAATACCCAAAAAATGAACAGTTTTATGCAGGCTCTGGACCAGAACCGCAAATTTATGGGAACTGTTGCCGTAGCAGAAAACGGAAAGACTGTTTACAGTAACGCATTCGGGTATGCTGATGTGGAAAATAAGATAAAAAATACACCCGAAACCAAATTCAGGATCGGTTCCATCAGCAAAACCTTTACCTCCGCTTTGGTGATGAAGGCGGTGGAGGAGAACAAACTGAAACTTGATGACAAACTTTCCAAATATTACCCTGAAATTAAAAATGCCGATAAAATCACGCTGGAACATCTGCTGAACCACCGCAGTGGAATTCATAACGTAACAGCATTACCCGATTATCTGACCTGGAACAGTAAAGCAATAACACCAAAAGATATGGTGGCCAAAATTACAACAGCAGGAAGTGATTTCGAACCCGGGAAAACCATGAGTTACAGCAATTCCAATTATATCCTCCTAAGTTATATCCTGGAGACGGCCTACGGACAACCGTATGCACAACTGCTTGAGGAGAAAATCACAAAACCGCTGGGTCTCCGCAATACTTATTT
Organism: uncultured Chryseobacterium sp.; assembly: GCA_964468335.1. Classification (GTDB taxonomy): domain Bacteria; phylum Bacteroidota; class Bacteroidia; order Flavobacteriales; family Weeksellaceae; genus Marnyiella. Next base: position 19,511 of record CAYXUO010000023.1, read on the forward strand.
TGGCAAACCTATAAATACAGCCTCCAAAGAAGCTAACTCCTATGTATTTGCGGAAAACTTTGTAAAGGATGCCGAAACCGATATGTCTGTGCCTACCGGGGCCGGTGCAGTGGTTTCAACAACCGGTGACCTGCTGAAGTTTGCGGATGCGCTCTTCAACGGAAAAGTGGTTTCAGCAGCAAGTCTGGAGAAAATGATGAAGATGACCGACGGTTACGGTTATGGACTTTTCACAGTACCTTTTAACGGTCTGAAGGGTTACGGCCATACCGGCGGCATTGATGGTTTTACCTCGGCGCTGTATCATTTTCCGCAAAACAAAACGACTTATGTCATGCTTTCCAACGGCAGTGCGTTCGACAATAACAGGATCGCCATCGCAGCACTCAGTGCAGCTACGGGACAGGAATTCGATATTCCCGATTTTAAAGTTGTGGCAGTGAAGGCTGAAGACCTGACAAAATTAGTTGGAACCTATTCTTCCCTCCAGATTCCGCTGAAAATTGAGGTGCGTACCAAAGAAGGCAAACTGTTTGCTCAGGCCACAGGTCAGGCCGAATTTCCTTTGGAACCTCAAAGTCCTACAGTATTTATATTTGAAACGGCCGGTATCGAAATGCAGTTTGACCCTGCAAAAAGCGAAATGACCCTGGTGCAGTCCGGTATGAAAATCCCTTTTACAAAAGATAAGAAATGAAGTACCTGAAAATCATTCCCGACGATAATTACGATACAGAAAAACTTCAGGAAATCCTGCTCAACATTAAAGGCGTTGCTGCTGTGGAAACTGTCGATGACGAAAACCCTGAGAGTGAACTGAAGAAAGCATTTAACAAAAGTAAGGAGCAACTGAAGAAAGGGGAGTATGAGAATATTGTGAATGATATCTTTGACATCCTCATCCATCCTAAATCAAAATAATATTACCTGTCTTTATATGAAGAAATTAATTGTAGCGGTCTCGTTACTCGGCATCCTTTTCACGGGACAGCTGAGTGCTCAAACCGAAACCTCCGGCAGAAATGAAATCTACCGTGCCACGCACACTAAATCTACAGAACTTAAACATACCAAACTGCGTGTAAGCTTCGACTACGCGAAAGAGCATATGAATGGCGAAGCCTGGATTACGGCATCTCCTTATTTTTATGCATCCGATTCTTTGATCCTGGACGCCAAGGCCATGCTGATTCACGAAGTAGCTTTAGACAGGAACGGAAATAAATCGCCGTTGAAATATACGTACAGCAATGATATGTTGAAAATCAACCTGGACAAAAGCTACAACAGGACTCAGGATTATACTGTTTATATAAAATATACCGCCAGACCAAACGAAGTAACCCAGGCGGGCAGTGCCGCGATTACCGATGCAAAAGGGCTTTATTTTGTAAATGCACAGGCTACTGACCCCGATAAACCGGTGCAGATCTGGACTCAGGGCGAAACCGAAGCCAGCTCAGCCTGGTTCCCAACCGTAGATAAACCTAACCAGAAAACCACTCAGGAAATCTATATCACAGTGCCTGATAAGTATGTGACTTTGTCTAACGGCCTTATGAAATCTTCCGTAAAAGACGGCAAAGGAATGCGTACCGACCACTGGGTGCAAGACAAGAAGCACGCACCGTATCTTTTCTTCATGGGTGTAGGAGATTATGCCATCGTAAAGGATAAATGGAGAAATATTGCG
>CAYXUO010000024.1:0-5215 GCA_964468335.1 uncultured Chryseobacterium sp.
TTACAAATTTTACATCAGATACAAACCACGCATTGCCGTTGGCCTGCGGATTGGGAACCGCTTCCGGATTCTGGGTGTCGCCAAAGATCATGTATTTGGTGTTCAGCATATTCAGGATCCTGGGGATTCTTACCGTATCCATTTTGCTGAAATATTCGCCGATAAGATCATCATAACGGCGCAGTTTTACGGCATGATATCCTCCCACGGACGCTTTGAAGTACGAAGTATTGGTCTCGCCAAACGGATTTATGGTCTGGTTGTAAATTCGGTAATGTCCTTTGTCTCGTTCAGCAATGGTTTCCAGGGTTTTGTTTACGTTCGCATTCATCAGTAATGACTGAAGCTCACGGTTATCGCCTACTTTTTCAACCATAAGTTCAGAAACTTCTGTCTGGAAGGGATTTTCGGCGAAAGCCGCATCAACAAAATTCTCACTGTTCAGGTAGCGGGTATTCACGCTCCAGAGATCCAGCATACTTACGGCTCCGATAATTATCAGCGCGATATTCTGGCTGAGTTTTTTCTTTAATGAAAGGAACAGCACTCCGGCGCAAATTCCAACGTATAGAAGCGCTTTCAAGGCGTCGGACCGGAACATTTTGAATCTTTCATCAACCAGATAATCCAGCAGATAGGGTGGAAGATATGTTTTCTCGGTGGCTGTGTGGAAACCTAAAACGGATTTGCCGAACACCAACAGCAAAGCAAGAATTCCGAGTACAACACCACTTACAGTAGTAAGTATTTTCTTTTTATAGTCTTTGTGCAGTCCATTGTCTGTAAAGAATCTGTATAAGCCGATAACCGCAATCAGAGGAAACAGAAGTTCCACCACCACAAGTATTGAAGATGGTGCCCTGAATTTGTTGTAAAAAGGAACAAAATCTATAAACAGATCAGACAGTATCATAAAATTACTTCCCCAGGCCAGCATAATGGTCAGCACGGAAGCCCCAAGTATCCAGTAACGGTATTTTTTCCAGGCGAAGAAGAATCCGAGCACGGCCAGAAAAATCACAATAGCACCCTGATAAGCCGGTCCCGAAGTACCGGGCTGCTCGCCCCAATAAGTGGCACTAGTTAGTCCTTTAACAATATTGTCTACTTCGGCCTGGGAGCGGGCATTGTCCTGTATCAGCTGCTGGATGTCGCCCATCATTTTTTCGCCTTCCTTTTCATTGCTTCCTCCCCCCATCAGCCTCGGAATGAAGAGGTTGAAAGTTTCCAGTTTGCCGTAACTCCACATCAGCATACTTTCCTTATCCATTCCGGACTTGTCCGCAGAATGAGTTTCGTTGGTAAGAATCTGCTTTCCCCTAACCGTTTCAGTTACGTATTCAGCATTGGCCATGATTCGTTGTGAGTTCATTCCCACACCTAAGCCGAAAGCCAAAGCCAACACACCGGTGGAAATTCCAAAATGTTTCCAGTCGGTTTTGCCCATCGCAGCACGGATTAGTTCAGAAAGAAACAGGAAGCCCAGTGCGATAAAGAGGTAGTACGTCATCTGCGGATGGTTGGCAGCCATCTGAAGTCCCATAAACAGGGTAGTTACAATAAAGCCTATTATGTATTTCCTTCGGATGTAAACCAGTAGAATTCCGGCCAGTAACGGCGCAAAATAAGCAATTGTATGCACCTTACCGTTGTGTCCGGCAGCGATGATAATGTAGAAATAAGTTGAAAGGCCAAAGAACAGTGAGCCAAGCAGCGCGTATTTCCAGTTCCGTACGGTTACCATTCCGAGCAGGAAAAATCCTGAAAAGAGGAGGAAGAGATAATTAACCGGCTTGGGCAGGAGCATCAGGATATTGTCCACCTGTTTGATAATATCACCACGGAACTGAGATCCCATCTGATAGGTAGGCATTCCGCCGAACATACTGTCGCTCCAGTACGTTTCCCCGCCATGCTGCTCACGGTGGTCCAGAAGTTCCTTGGCGCCGCCTTTATACTGCACAATATCATGCTGAAAAAGCTGCTTGCCGGAAAGTACAGGATTGGCATAAAGCAGGCCGAGTATGATGAAAAGCACCAGGCAGGCTGCAATGTAAATGATGTTCTTATTCTTGCCCATTATCTATTTATCAAATAAATCAGTTGTTAGATTCCTTGTCTTTTATCTCCTCATAATCTACAGTTTCGGCGTCCCACTTCACTTTTTGCTCCACTTTGGTGTTTTTTGTGGTTTGAGCATCAGGGCGGGGCGGGAGGTTGCTGTAAAATTTATTGAAAAAAATCTTCTTCATGATGTTCCACACAAAAAAGATAATAATGGTGCTCAATATCGTTAAAAGAATGAATTTCATGAACTCTTATTTACCCGGATTTACAATTACGTTGGAATTGGTGGTGTTTTTCATGGTCTCGGATTTTTTACCGTCACTGAACGTTTGGCTCTGTGCCGTCTTTACATTGATGTTCTGTCCAAGTATCCAACCGGAATTTACATCGAACCGGTAGGTGCCGTTCTGAGAAAGTTCAGAACTCAGAGACTGTGTAATTCCACCCTGTGTTTCCTTCTGCTGCTGCTTTGGTATTCCTCCGGACACTGTAATTTCGGCCACACCGTCTTTCACGCTTTTCAGAGTGTAATGGGAAGCGATTTTAACTTTACCGTCTGGTGAGGCGTTTTCTGAAACCGTCCATTTTTCTCCCAGTTTCGCACCTTTTTTAGGCATTAGGAAAATATTTTTTGAGAATTGATCCCTCAGGATTTCTTCATTGAAGGAGGCTTTAAGCTGTTCCAGGATGGCTTTTCTTTCATTAGCGTCTTTAGTAAGTCCGTTAACCGTGGTGGAGAACTTTGCGTATATCGGCTCAAAACCGGTAATTGATAAAATCCTGCCGCTTTCATCGATCTTCATATTGAGTTTGTTGCCGGTCATGGCCTTATCAATCACCCATCTGTTTTTCAATGCCGCGTCTTTCGGTGCAGCAGCCTTGGTGTCAACAGTTTGTGTCTGTCCCTCCGCTGACTGTGCTGTTTTCTTGGCAACGAAATTTATCGTAAGATCGTACACTTTATCTTTAAGGCTGTTTACAGTAAAACTGATCTCATCGGTATTTTCACGCGTCATACTTTGCGACTTACCATCAGGCAGGGTAGTAGTGGCCACATCTTTTTGCTGTGTAATAAACGGATAGGTTTTTCCCTGCTCCAGTTTCAGCGTTTGCGTATAGACCCCTGCTGAGTCTTTAATCGCAGCCATAGCCGCCATTTCTTTTGCTACCTTAGCAGAATCCTCTGCATTAACCTCAATGCGAACAGTATCGCCGGTTGTTGGGTCTATTTTAGTGATGGTTTTGCTTTCCTTTTTACAGGCAACCAGCGCCGCAGATATCAGCGCGAGGGTTACGATGTTTTTCATATAATTGATATTAATTAATTGTCTTTTTGTGCTAACAGGTATCGGCTCCAGGCTTCATCGAATGCCTTACTGTCGCCCAGGTTCCAGATCTTCTCTGAAAAATGCTTAATCAGTTTTTCACGCATTGGATGTCCTTCGGCCAGGCAGTCCCGGTTTTCAGAATCAAACACATTTACAGCCGCATACATATACCTGAAACTGCGTACACCGTTTGTAAACACAGTAAATTTATCCGCTGAGCCAGGCAAAAGTTTTACCTCCCGCCAAACTAAAGTATAATTGCTGTCGGAGGATTCCATTGCGCGGTCCCAGGGCCCGAATCCATTGAACATCAAAATCTTGGTGTAGTTCTGCGAATAAACACTGTGAAAACGAAGCTCGTTGTAGCTTTTGCTTTCCTTATCAGTCTTAGTTTCAATTTTAGTAACAGTATAATTGCGGAAACCGTTCTTGTACAGGTAATGAGTAAAGGGATTTGCCGTTTTGGAAAATCCTTTGCTTTTAATTTTTGAAGGATCCTCCCCGGAAGTTATCTGCGCAGTACAAAGTGAACTTACAGCAAACAAGCCTGCAGTAAAGAGTATTTTAAGGTGTTTTCTCATACTTTTTTGTCTAGATCGGGTTGGATAATGCTTAATGCCTTTAGATGCCGGAAGTGATTTTTTGTCTTACTGCCTCATAAAGAATGGCGCCACAAGCCACAGAAACATTCAGCGATTGGGTCTTACCCCCGATCGGTAATTTTATTTTTTCGTCTGAGTGATGCAGTACCTCTTTAGAAATACCTGTTTCTTCATTACCCATTACAACGGCACATGGGACAGAAAAGTCTGCATCATACACCAATTTTGTTGCTTTTTCCGTCGCGGCATATACTAGAACACCGGATTGCTGCAGGAAATCTACGGCGTGGGCCAGGTTTTTCTCCTTACAGATCCTGATGTTGTAAATGGCTCCTGCCGATGTTTTTATGGCATCCGAATTAATCGGCGCCGCACCTTTTTCCGGAAGTATTATGGCGTCAATACCTGCGCATTCGGCGGTGCGGCAGATCGCTCCAAAATTCCGCACATCCGTCAGGCGGTCCAGAATCAACAGGAAAGGAGTTTTGCCTTCTTCAAAAAGCTGAGGCAGCACATCATGAATAGTCTCAAAAGGAACCTCTGAGATAAATGCCACCACGCCCTGGTGATTTTTCCTTGTAAAACGGTTCAGTTTTTCTACGGGAACGAAGTTAGGCCTGATTTTGTGCTTTGCCAGCAATTGCTTAAGTTCCTGATAAATTTCACCCTGAAGGGCGTTCTGCATAAATATCTTATCGACAGTCTTCCCGGCCTCCAGTGCCTCAATAACCGGCCTCAGTCCAAATATAAAATCGTCTTTCTTGTCTGTCATAACTAAAATTTTTCTCCTAAAATGGCGCGTTTCTGGGCCATTACATATCCACAGTGGAGACTTTCGTGCATATTATTAAAAATAATGGCATCCTGGATGTTCTTTAAATCCAGACCAAAACTCGTTGTGTAGGGTGTATATTCCGAGAAGAAATCGGCATCATAGTCCTTCATCAGAATCCTTGAGGTCTCTGTGAGCAGGAATGCTAAATCTTCCACCTCGGACTGCTGAACATCCATATTCGGCAGTGTTCCTTTTTTATAGTTTTCAATCCAGTACTTATCAATCCGAAATGGATTGCCACTCAGGTAATAGCACAATAACTGCTGGGTAGCGACGGTGTGAGCGATATTCCAGTAAATATTATTGTTGAATCCATCCGGAATCAGGGTGAGGTCCTGTATAGAGGTTTCCTGCAGGATTTCAAGCAGGTTGTTCCGTACCTG
>CAYXUO010000024.1:5225-20872 GCA_964468335.1 uncultured Chryseobacterium sp.
CGGTGAGCCTGAAAGTGATAATTCATCTGCGTTTACTTTAATTGTCAAAAATAGTGTAATAAACTGAAATCACAATTGCAATCCTGTATACTGCCGTTTTTTTTAAGACCTTTATGATTTGCTTTTCAATTTAAAGGGCTGGGCGGGCTGCCGTACTTTAAAGATTAACAAACTTTAACTTGAAGCTGGCACTGATTGTGTTGATTGGTGTGGGGAATTATCAGAAATTTACGCTCAAATATTAAATATAATATGTCAGAATTACATCAGGCAGAGGACATAAAGCAACTTACCGAAAAAGTGAGAGAACAGAATTACTTTTTCACACTTTTAAAACAGGAAATCAATAAGGTCATTATAGGTCAGGAGTACATGGTAGACCGACTCCTTATCGGCTTGCTCGGCAACGGGCATGTCCTGCTGGAGGGTGTACCGGGACTGGCTAAAACTCTTGCAATTAAAACCCTTGCCGATGCGGTGCAGGGCGAGTTTTCCCGGATACAGTTTACACCGGATTTACTTCCGGCAGATGTAATCGGTACCCAAATCTACAATATTAAAGAAAATGATTTCTCCATAAAACGGGGACCTATCTTTGCCAATTTTGTTCTGGCTGATGAGATAAACCGTGCACCCTCCAAGGTGCAGTCGGCTTTGCTTGAAGCCATGCAGGAAAAGCAGGTGACCATTGGCGACGAAACAATGCCTTTGCCCAGGCCATTTCTCGTGCTGGCTACACAAAACCCTATTGATCAGGAAGGTACTTACATCCTTCCCGAAGCACAGAGTGACCGTTTTATGCTGAAATGCCGCATAGACTACCCGTCGCTGGAAGATGAAAGGCAGATTATGAAAATGGTAGCCACTTCCCACCAACCTGAAATCCGGCCGGTAATCTCCCTGAATACTATTGTGGAGGCCAAAAACCTGATTAACCAGATTTACCTGGACGAGAAAATTGAGAAGTATATTCTCGATATGGTTTTTGCGACGCGTTATCCTGATAAGTACGGTTTGGCGGAACTGAAGAACTTTATAAGTTTCGGGGCTTCACCCCGTGCCTCCATCAACCTGGCTATTGCTTCCCGCGCTATGGCATTCCTGAAAAACCGTGCCTTTGTAATTCCTGAAGATGTAAAAGATGTCGCAAAGGACATTCTGCGTCACCGGATAGGACTTAGTTTTGAAGCTGAAGCGGAAGAGGTAACCGCCGATGAAATTGTGAACCGCATCCTGGCCCGGATTCAGGCGCCCTAATGCAGTAATATTTGTTGGAAAGCGTGCAGATCAGAGACATCATACGAAAAGTGAAGCAGATTGAAATTCGGACCCGGAAAAAGTCGGAGGCTACGCTTATGGGACAGTATCACAGCGCTTTTAAAGGTCAGGGAATGACATTCTCGGAAGTGAGGCCCTATCAGTATGGCGATGAGATCCGCAGAATAGACTGGAACAAGACTGCCCGCTTTCGTGAGCCTTTTGTAAAGGTGATGGAGGAAGAACGGGAGCTAACGATGATGCTGCTTGTAGATATTTCTGCTTCCATGAACTACGGTACCCAAACGCAGCTTAAAAAGGAATTTGTTGCAGAAATTGCTGCGAGTCTCGGATTTTCCGCCGCTGGAAATAATGACAAGGTTGGACTTATCCTGTATGCCGATAAAGTTTATAAAGTTATTCCGCCACAGAAAGGACGGAAGCACATTTTAGCCATCATTTCAAATATTCTTACCGCCGATTATGTACCTGCTGCATCCGATTTAAATACGGCTTTGCAATACATGTTGGGAATTTTCAAAAGGAAATCACTCGTTTTTCTGTTTTCCGATTTCAATGACGAGTATGATTCCAGGACGCTTAAGATTACTGCAAAAAAACATCAGATGCTCGGAATCCGTATTTTTGATGATAAGGACAAAGAGATTCCTGATGTAGGTTATGCGCTGTTTCGTGATGCCGAAACCGGTCGACAGGTATGGGGCAACACCTCCAGTAAAAGATGGAGATATGAGTTTGCCGAAGCACAGCAGCAATGGCAGCGGCAGGTTCAGGATGATTTTGAAAATGCATCCGCAGGTTTCATCAACATGAACACCGGTGAGGATTACTCTAAACACCTTTATCAGTATTTCCGGAAAAAATAGTAGATTCATTTTTGAATATGAAATTTAACAAAATAATTTTCTTTATACTTTTCATGCTGGGGGTAACCGTGCATTCGCAGACCCTGGGATCTAAGGTGGATAAGGAAACACTGGCACTGGGTGAAATAGGAACATATACGGTATACATCTCGGGTTTGCAGGACAAAGAAGTGAAATCAGCTCCCGAGAATGAATTACTTCCGTTTCATTTTGAAGAGATTTCAGATTCCATAGCCGTATCCCCGGAACAGTATGAAAGAATCATACAGTTTGCAGTTTTTGAAGAAGGTACTTATACCGTACCGGCATTTGAATTTAATATAGGTGGCCGTATACAAAAGACTGTTCCGTATGAAATTAAGGTGATAAATACCGCCCAGAAAGGTGATGAAATAAACGACATCCGTAAGAACAGAGAAGTCAGACTGGATGTTAAGGACTATTGGGATATGTACAAGTGGTACCTCATTGCTGTTCTGGCACTTCTGGCACTGCTGATCCTTATTATTGTATGGAGGAGGTACGCTGCGGCACGGAACAAGTCGCCAAAAGTAATGACCAATAAGACCCTGAGGGAACTGGATGATCTCAGAAAAAAGAAATTAATCGAAAACGGCGACTACAGGTCTTATTATGTTGAACTTATTGATATTACGCGCAAGTTCATCTCCAGACAGTATGCCATTCCCGCAGATGTGCTGCTTACAGATGACCTCATTGAAGTGATGAAACGCAGCAACAGTATTTCAACGGAAAATGAGGCGGTTGTAGAAGAGGTGTTTTTGCGCGGTGATCTTGTGAAGTTTGCAAAAACATTCCCAGACCGCGCAGTGATGGAAAAGGATTTTAATGATATCCGTGAGTTTGTGAAAAGGTCTTCCCATGATTTGGAAACAGAGCAGTTGAGATCGGGCGTTTAAAGATTATATATGGATTTGAATTTTTTTAATTTCGAATTTTACAGCCCTTATTTCTTGCTGCTGTTCCTTCTCTTTATTCCGCTTGTAATAAAGGATCTGCGTGCACGCGAAAAGCAGGGGGTCGCTGTACCTTCTACTGTGAGGATGTCCGAAACCGGTGGTCATAAATTCGTGTTTTTCCTGCTGAAAATACTGAAGTACCTTATTCTGTCCGCGTTGATTATAGCTTTGGCGCGACCGCGAAGCTTTACTGTTTCACAGGACCGCGATGAAACTAAAGGTATTGATATAATGCTCTCCGTGGATGTATCGTTAAGTATGCTGGCACGTGATCTGGAACCCGACCGGCTTACTGCCCTTCAGAAAATTGCCATCCAGTTTGTGGGTAAGCGTCCCAATGACCGTCTTGGGCTCGTAATATATTCTGGTGAAGCATTTACGAAGGTTCCGGTAACCAGCGATCATCAGGTCGTAATAGATGAGCTTTCGGTGCTTAATCCACTCGAACTTGAAGCCGGAACTGCCATTGGTGAAGGTTTATCTGTAGCTGTAAACCATCTGAAAGACAGCCGTGCCAAAAGTAAAGTGATTATTCTGATGACCGATGGCGTAAACACCATTCCCAACGCTATGAACCCCCTGCTTGCGGCACAATTGGCTCAGGGAGCCGGCATCAAAGTATATGCAGTGGGAATTGGGACGAACGGTTATGCGCTGATGCCTACCGGAAGCGATATTTTTGGAGATCTGGTCTTTACTGAAACAGAGGTGAGAATTGACGAAGCCATGCTTCGAGAGATTTCAGAAACCACAGGTGGAAAATATTTTCGGGCTACGTCTACCGAATCGCTGAGTGAAGTTTACGAGGAAATAAATCAGTTGGAAAAATCTGAAAACAAGGCAGCTAAACTGTACAATTATACGGAGTTCTATCTGTATTTCCTTTGGTTTGCCCTGACCCTTTTGCTGGTGGATGCAGCACTGCGCTGGTGGCACTACAAACAGTTTAGTTAGAAATATGAACATTACCGACCTTAGCATAGGAGATTTTAGATATTTACTGTGGCTGCTGCTTTTGCCACTGCTGCTGTTCATGCTTTTTAGCTATAAAAAGTGGGGCCTGCAGACACGGAACCGCTTTGCAGAGTCACGGTTTCATGACTCTCTGTTTGAGTCGGCTTCAGGTTTCAGAAAATTTTTCGCTGTTTTATATTTCCCGGCACTTCTCTTTCTCTTACTTGCGGTGATCGATCTGCGGGGCGGCAGCGAGGAAGTGGAGTCCAAACAGAATTTAAACAATATTATGTTTCTGTTGGATGTCTCCAATTCCATGAATGCAGAAGATGTTTTACCCAACAGGCTGGAATTGGCGCGTAACATAATGATCCGAAGTATGGAAAAAATGACGAATGACCGTGTAGGTATTGTGGTTTTTGCCGGCGAAGCTACTTCTATAATGCCCCTTACAACGGATTATTCGGCGGCCGAAACCTATATAGGCGGCATTGAGACGGGGATGATGAAAATACAGGGTACCTACTTTCTGAAAGCAGTACAGGAAACAGCCCGAAAATTTAAAAATGTGCCCAAAGGCTCACGCAAAGTGATCCTCATCAGTGATGGCGAAGACAATGAGGGTAATGAAGACCGGGCGATACGCCTCGCTAAGAGTGAAGGTATTGAAATCATTTCTGTGGGTGTGGGTACTGAGCAGGGCGCTCCTGTTCCTGAATATATCTTTGGACAACTGATGGGATATAAAACAGACCGTATGGGGCAGACGGTACTTTCACAACGCCAGACACGCGCGCTGGAAAAAATGGCATCGGGCACCGGCGGAACTTTTATCGATGGCAATACTCTGGCTGATGCCTCCGGGCAGGTTAGTGATGCGCTCAGCAAAACGGGCTCCGGTTCAGCAACCATGGTTAGGTCGCAAAACTCAGTCCTTTATTACCAGTATTTTTTAGCAATAAGTATATTCTTCTTCTTTTTAATTTTCCTGCTTAATCCTAAACGCGATCTCAATATTTAGCGTCCGATTTTGTCAGAAATCAGCGGAAATCCCCTTTTAACCTAACTTTAACGCAATGGTGGCTGTTTCTTAACAGATAAAGGGATATTTTTGTACAATGCATTATAGAAGCTTCATTATCACTGTGTTTACTGTGCTCTTCTGCGGAACTTGGGTTTCTGCTCAGAAAAGTTATAATGCTTTGGTGCATGAGGGGAACCGGCTGTATGAGCAAAATAAGTACGAGGCTGCCGCATCTTCCTATCTGGAGGCTGTAAAAACTGACAGTAAGGATTATACTGGTTATTATAATTTGGGTAATGCCCTGTACCGCAGTAAGAAGTATGAAGAAGCCGCTGCCCAATATTTAAAGGCCAGCGAATTGTCACAGAATTTATCAGACAAAGCAGCAGCCTTTCACAATATGGGAAACGCTTATATGCAGATGAATAAACCGGAAAAGGCCGCCGAGTACTATAAGCAGTCACTTAAGCAGGAACCGCGAAATGAGCAAACCCGCAAAAACTACGAAATCGCCAAGCTGAAGGAGCAGGAAAACAAACAGAATCAGGGCAAAGATGGCGGAGGAGAGGGTCAGAATAAGCAGGACCAGTCCGGCCAGGGCAACGAGAAAAAGGATGGACAGCAGGGCTCAGGTTCCGGTCCCGAGAATGAGGGTAATGAGAAAAGCGGAAGCAACCCTAATCAAAATAATCAAAATAATAATGGTGCTTTGCCCAAGGGCATCCAGGATGCCATCCTGAACCGGGTTTCAGATAAAGAAAGAGAAACAGCGAAAAAGATTCTGAACAAGGATTCGTACTCGATGCCCGAGAGCAACGAGAAGGATTGGTAATGAAGAGATTATATCACATACTTTTTATTTTTGCTGCCGCATTTTCTTATGCGCAGGTTAATCTGGTGGTTGCTACAGATAAAAATGCGCGCGATTTCCGGGAGGACGACCCCATAGTTGTAAATATCCTTTTGGAAGTGGCCGGCAAAGAAATGATTCAGCAAACCCCGCTGCGCATGTTTGATACTTCAAAATTTGAAGTTTTGGCCAGTGGTTCGGAACAGAATACATTTATTGATGCCAAAACGGGTTTCCGTGTGAACCGGACACTCTATCAGTATGTACTGAAGCCTAAGAAGACCGGTAAACTCAAGATTGGATCTGCCTCGGTAATTGTAAATGACAAACTTTTTCACACAGAGCCTTTTGATATTTTTATCAGTGAAGTTGAGAAGAAAGTCGTTGCAGATAAAACCTTCAATGATATTTATCTCAATGTAGAACTTGAACAGGATGAAGTGTACAGAAACCAGCCTGCTGTCGCTGTCCTGCGCGCCTATTCCCGAAACCTCAACAGCTTCAGAAAGGTCCGTAATGTGAAGTTCCCCGATCAGCAGAATCTGACTGTCCGGCAAGTCAGTTCGGTAAAGTCCGAAATTGAACCGGCCGGAAGTATATCCAGTCAGGTTCTTGCTGTATTTCTCATTTATCCTTCCGAATCAGGCAGGCTGGATATCAGCCCTGTGACGGCTAACCTCTCGTCAGGAAAAACCAGAATACTTTCTAACAAATCCAAACTCAAGGTAAAAAGTCTGCCTGCCGGTGCGCCCTCGGGTTTTAAGGATGCGGTTGGTGATTTTGAAGTGGAGCTGTCGCACTCCGGCGAAAATGCCGAAGTAGATAAACCTGTTAAAGTTTCGCTTAAGGTCAGTGGTAAAGGTAACTTTGACAATATGACCTTTCCGCGGATTAAAGAATCTGATGAGTACAGGTACTTCGCACCGAAAGTGGTTTCAAATACAAAATCGTCCAGGTCCGGTGTAAATGGCGAAGTCACAGCCGACTATTTAGTAATTCCAAAGAAATCAGGGCCTATTACCATACTTACCGATGACTTTTCATTTTTCAATCCTGAGACCGGAAAGTATGTACAGGCAGGCAGCCGAAGTGTGCAGTTGGAAGCACTCACGCATAATGAAATGCTGGCGGCCCGTACTCCGCTGGAAAAGGTAAATGATTATACAAATACTGTTTTGGAAACCGTGGACAGTCCGGTACTTAAAACGACCAATCTCCGTGTGGAGGAAAGAAAAAACCTGAACTGGAATACGGTCTGGATAAACCTGGGACTCATGCTGACAGGTCTTGTAGGCTTCCTTCTTTTCCGAAAAGTGCAGAGAGCGTCTGCTGCCGCAGAAAAGAGCGCGAGAAGAGATTTGGGAACCGTTGCGGAAACCGAGCGGGAGCTCCGCGCAAAGCAGTCGACCGATATAAGTGTTTATGAACCATATCTACGGCAGCTGAAAGAAGAGGGTCAGTACGACGGATTTTTCCAGACCCTGGCCGAAATGGATACAGCATTGCGTAATAACTACGGAGCAGTTTCTGATGCTGAATTTAAGACTGTACTGGAGAAACATAACGGCCAGAAACTTGTAGAAAGCTACCGAAGTCTGCAGCATCGTATTCAGATTGAAAAGTATGCGCCAGTGCATACGCCTGAGCATATTGGTGAACTTCTCGACGAGGCAGTTAATTTATATTCGCAAATTAGCAAATAAACAAAAATTATTCATATTTTTGCGAAATTATTAAAGCGACTGTCATGTTTGAGCATTTTTCCTGGAAAGAGATTTTAACCTGTTCGATGGTTCTTTTTGCCGTAATCGATATCATTGGGTCCATACCAATTATCGTAAGCCTAAAGAAGAAATTTGGTAAAATAGAATCTGAAAAAGCAGCAATCGTAGCCGGTTTGCTCATGATCGTATTCCTATTCGTGGGTAATAAAATCCTGAATTTCATTGGCGTTGATGTGAACTCTTTCGCAATTGCCGGGGCATTCGTTATCTTCATCATTGCACTTGAAATGATCCTGGGGGTGCAGATTCAGCGTAACACTGAAGCCACCTCAGCATCCATTGTTCCAATTGCTTTTCCGTTGATTGCCGGTGCGGGTACCCTTACAACTACACTGTCTCTTAAAGCCGAATATCATGACATCAACATCATTTTCGGAATAATACTCAACACCATATTTGTCTATGTTGTTTTGAAATCTGCAAACTGGATAGAAAGGAAACTGGGAACCGGAACTCTGAAGGTGGTGGAAAAAGTTTTCGGAATTATCCTTTTGGCCATCTCCATTAAATTATTTACCGCTAACTTTGCGCAGCTATTTCAAACCTACGTTCATTTTTAATAATTAATCATGCAGCTATATTATAAGATATTCCTGATTCTTTTCGCCATTTTTATCGCCTTTAACCTGTATGCGGTGAACTGGAGAATTGGCCTGATGAATGAAGAGAATCTTAAATATGTATTTTCGCTTTCTGCCGGTATTGTAGGACTGCTGCTGGTATTTGTACTGCATACCTGGAGCAAGCTTAAGTCGCGTCCGTAGTCACCAGATTTTGTAGGATGGCAGCGGCTTTCAGTTCCGTTTCCTGCCATTCTTTTTCCGGATCACTTTTAGAATTTATGCCGCCACCTACGTACAGGTGCGCGCCCATTTCTGTGAAGCGTGCACACCTGAGGTTTACAAAATACTGGATTTCCGCGTCAGTTTCAATCCGGATGTAACCGGCGTATAAAGACCTGGGATGCTTTTCGAATGTGGCAATGGCTTCACGGCAGAATTCTTTCGGGATGCCACAGACCGCCGGCGTGGGATGAAGTTCAGTAATAAGGGTGGAAAGGTCATCTTCACTGATCAGCGCCTTAAAGTCATTCCGCAGGTGCTTAATATTTCCTGAATGATGATCATAGGTATCCGAAATCTGTACCGAGCTGCTGTATTTTTCCAGGATGTTGGCGATGTAAAGTGAAACCGGCTTCTGCTCCTCAATTTCCTTTTCCGTCCATTCTTCATTCAAAGGGAGTGTTCCGGCCAGACTCATAGTCTCAAAAAGCGAGGTTTTTTTGTTAAAGCGCCCCAGAAGTTCGGAGAATGCGCCCATCCAGACCTTTCCGCCCTCATTGAAGATATACGCGAATGCATTAGGATAGGATGAGTACAGATTCTGAAAACTTCTGAGGAAGTCAATCTGGCCACTTTCCGAAAGACTGCTGTATGGCAAATATTTCTGCCTGGACAGTACCAGTTTTGGGATATTATTCTCCCTGACAAAGTTGATGACCTGCTCTACTTTCTGCTTGTATTCTATTTCGCCTTCTTCCTTAAAAATTTGAAATTCAGGAGGTTTTACATTTACGATTGGAAAGACCACCTTTGAAAAGTCAACATCAGAGATTTCAGTGACTGTGCCGCTGAACTCAACCGTTTCATGTTCGTCAAAAGAGACGAATTTAACAGCAGTCTGTCCGGAACTGCCCTGCACGGAATAAATCTCCGGTTTAAAAGGAAATTTGAAAAAGATCATTACGAAAGTTTACTGTGCGGAATGATATTATTAGTCATGGTGGTATGGTTGATTAAATGGCCTTTCGCATCACGGATCTCGATTTGTGAAACATGTACTGTATTGCCTTTTCTAATAAAAGTCGCCTTGCCGGTTACTGTGCCTGTGCGGATCGCACGTAGGTGGTTGGAGTTGATATTAGTTCCTACAGGAGCATGTTTTTCCATATCTACATGCAGCACCGAAAGGCAGGATCCTAATGTTTCGGCCAGTACCACACTGGCTCCACCGTGCAGTATGCCGTAAGGCTGGTGTACACGTGGCTCTACAGGCATCTCCGCAGTCAGCGAATCATCATCAACATCGGTAAATCTTATATTGAGAGTTTTTCCAAGATTATCCTGACCCCAGTTGTTCAGTCGGTCCAGGATTTCGTTTCTTTTGCTGTCTTCCATTATAAATCAGATATTCTTAACTGTTTGTCAGCTAATATTTGGGTTCCAGTTTTCGGCTATCTTAGGCGTAATATCGTGTTCCCGATAATAGTTGGATATATGCTGAAGGACTTCTTCATAGCTCATTGTTAAGAGTTGCTCGTAAGGGATCGTATGGCCAAGAAACACCGTATTGCGTTTAAAATCCCCTGCTCCCAAAACGATAGGCAATTTGGCCTCCAACGCCATGTAGTAGAAGCCTTTCCGCCATTTGGGCACCCAGCTTCGGGTTCCTTCCGGCGTGATAACCAAACTGAAATTTTCCTTTTCAAAAAGACGGCCCACAAACTTTACCAGATCATTTTTTTGGCTGCGGTCTATGCCAATGCCACCCAGGGCCTTTACAATGCCGCCGTACCAGCTTTTAGTATGGGAATCCTTAATTATGATTTTCAGAGGTTTGTCCAGTGCCCAGTAGGCAAAATTCCCCAGGATATATTCCATATTGTGGGTGTGCGGAGCAATAACAAGGATACAGCGCTCCAGTACCTTAGGGTCGCCGTGCAAAACCACTTTCCAGCCCAGCATCTTCAGTGCGAGTGCACCAATAATTTTCTTCATGAAGTGTATTGTTTTAAAACAAAAAAAGTATAACCAGCAAGGCTATACTTTACAAATATATTGAAATATTAACTTTCCTAAAACAAACTGCTTACTAAATAAACAATCTTAAATACGATTTCTAAAACGAGCTGTACCATTGTTAGTGTTTTTGTTGATTTGGTGAAACGAATTTACAATTTTATTTTTAATTACTAAAAAACTGATAATGTTAAATTTTAATTAATACTTTGAATAATAAGGAACGGGCAGATAAAACCTGAACTGGGAGCCTATAAACTCTGCCCGTTTCCAAATCACTTCTTACTTGGTCTTGATGGAAACCTCCTTCTTTTCACCATTAATAGATATATTAATGTCCTTTATGCTGTCGGTATCAATCTTCAACCTTTTGATGATCAGTTCCGCTTCCTCTTTTGAAACTTTCTTACCGTTTACAATGATGGAGTCTGCACTGTCCGACGATACAACTATGCTGTTTTGACCTGAAGTTGCAGCGCCGGTGTTTTGATCATCTTCGTCCCTGTCATCACTTAGCGAGAAACCACGCTCATCATTCAGAGCAATTACAGTCATTTGCTGCGGTACCACCAGTTCATAATCTACACGGTAATCGCGGAATCTGTATTCGTACGGATAAGCGTAGTAATTTGGAAGCAGGATCTTATTGCCTACAATCTCAACAGGAATGTTCATTTTAAGCGGCAGGTTGTAGCCGTCTGCTCTCTTCTTCACTTCCAGGTAAGGAGCTGCAACATTCTCTCTGCGTACATGGATATCCGGGTAGTCCTCTTTGTAGATGGTTTTGCCGTCGGAATACACATCGTCCCAATAAGATTTGAAGCTCTGGGGGATGATCACCTTCTTAACATCAACAAGAATTGAGTCGGAGGTGGTAGTGATGGCCACATTCTCTGTTTCATCATTATTTCCGCTGTATTGGGTGCTGAATTTTATCGCACTGAATCCGGTAAATGCTGCCAGTGCAATCCAAATCAGGACCAGGCCACCGATTACATAACCGGTATTGTTAAGTTTCGTTTTTGGTGAAAATAATTTCATGGCCAGGTAGCAAAAGATTAGTGCCGGAATAAAGACTGTAAGGAAGGCCAGCGCAATGGCCAGAAAACCTAAGTTGCTGTCCTGCAGATAAAATCCTAAATTTTCAAAGAAATTTACATTGCTGGTTCCTGCAATTCCGAATACACTAATGGATGCCAGGAGCATGGAAAGCCCTATCAAACCGAAGATACCTCCCAGCACATAGCGGATTACATTCCATATTCCGTTTCCGGCATTGTTGATATAAGGCTTATTCTCTGTATAGATTTCTCCTACACGCTGCGTAGATTCATTGGCAAACTGTACCAATTTGTTGGATTCGTTTTTTAAATTGTCGAAATTCATGGGCTTTCCCTTCATTTTCAGGAAATCGGCCGCTGTTTCGGCTTTTGGCAGAACGATCCAGAAAATAATATAAATCAGGACGATAAGTGTGGTTGAAATAGCTGCAGTAAATATACCAAGGATGGCGATTCCGAGCCAGATGGCACGCATTGCCGTCATGTCCATGCCCGTATAGTGTGCTAAGCCTGCACATACGCCGGCAATTTTTTGCCTTTCAGGATCGCGGAAAAGCTGTTTTGATCCCGGATTTCCAAATGTTCTGCGGCTGGTCTTCTGGTTTGATTCAGAATAGTAGGCTTCTTCCTGTTCTTCAATAACCTCAGGCTTTCCAATCTGGAAAATCACCCGTTCCACATCTGCATCATTAATTACTTCTCTTTTACCCAGAGTCTCCTTGAAAATTTCGACCATCCTGATTTCAATATCATGCATCACTTCATCAGCTTCTGTAGGCTCCAAAGAACTTCTTAGGGCTGCCAGGTAGTCGCTGAGTTTTATATAGGCGTGTTCCTCAATCGTAAATGAGAAACCGGCGAGTCCAATTGAGAGTGTCTTGTTCATAGTTTTAAGAATTTGCTTGAAACGGATTTTCAGTCCCGCTTGTCGGATTGGTTTTTGTGATTTGGTTTACAGATTCATTCAGCTCGCGCCAGGTTGTCAAAAGTTCAGCCAGAAACAGGTTTCCTTTTTCGGTGATCTGATAATACTTCCGGGGCGGCCCTCCGGTAGATTCTTCCCAGCGGTAGGAAAGAAATTCGCCGTTTTTCAGTCGGGTGAGCAATGGGTACAGTGTGCCTTCCACCACATCCAGTCTTCCTTTTTTAAGCTCATCTATAAGGTCGGAAACATACATTTCACGCTCATGGATCAGACTCAAAATGCAGAATTCCAGAATTCCTTTGCGCATCTGCGCTTTCGTGTTCTCGGTATTCATCTATTTTGATGTTATGATTTGGTTAATACTTCTAATCTGTTATAACTTAACTATACAAAGATATGTTATTATTTAAGTAATATGCAATACAAAGTAGTAAAATATTTTAAATATTATATTTAAATCATTGATTATCAAGGTAAAAAATTTTATGTAAATTTTTCTCAAGAACGGTTTCGTACAGAATGATGCTGATTTTTATGGCTAAAATTTGAATCCAGGTGGTTTTTTAGTACTTTTAAACTTTAAAAATAAACTATGAACAACCACGAAATTGATTACAAAATCCACGGCGAAGAAATGCAGTGTGTGGAGATTGAACTGGATCCTAACGAAAGTGTGATTTCTGAGCCCGGCAGTTTTATGATGATGACCGAAGGCATACAGATGGAAACCATGTTTGGCGACGGTAACGAAAAAGGCCTCATGGGGAAGCTGTTTTCGGCAGGGAAACGTCTGCTCACCGGTGAAAACCTGTTTATGACCGCTTTTACCAATAACTCCAACCAAAAAAGGCAGGTATCATTTGCAGCACCCTATTCAGGAAAAATAATTCCGCTGGACCTTTCCCAGTTGGGAGGTCGCGTAATTTGCCAGAAGGATAGTTTTCTTTGCGCCGCTAAAGGCGTTTCAGTGGGCATTGAATTCCAGAAGAAGCTGGGTACAGGGCTTTTCGGTGGCGAAGGTTTTATTATGCAGAAACTGGAGGGTGACGGGATGAGTTTTGTGCATAGCGGCGGGCATGTAATCGAGAAGCAGTTGCAACCCGGAGAAATCCTTAAAATCGATACCGGCTGTATAGTTGCGTTTACAAAAGATGTAGATTACGACATCCAGTTTGTTGGCGGCATCAAGAATTCCATTTTTGGCGGTGAAGGATTGTTTTTTGCTCAGCTCAGAGGTCCCGGAACGGTATGGGTGCAAACGCTGCCTATTTCCAGACTGGCCAGTAGAATCCTGCAGTTTGGTACGGGGAAAAAAGGCGAAGAGGGCAGTGTCCTCGGTAAGCTGGGTAACCTGCTGGACGGGGACGGATTTTAATCTATGGTTATCCGTTTACAGTATTTTGGGGCGGGCTTTTGTCCGCTTTTTCCATTTTGAATTTCTGGTGATGATTTGCATCCCTGTTCCTCGGAAAACCCGTAAACAGAACGCCAAATTATTGCATAAAAATTTAAAAATCAGTATTTTTGTGAATTACTGAAAACACGACCACCGCTGCAATGTGATACCCGCAGCATTTTATATGAGCGAAAACAATACTTTTCAATATACCGAAGACAATATACGCACCCTTGATTGGCAGGAGCATGTGCGCCAGCGGCCTGGAATGTACATAGGCAAGCTGGGCGACGGATCCTCTGCCGATGACGGAATTTACATCCTGCTGAAGGAAATCATTGATAATTCCATAGATTAATTTGTGATGAAATCCGGTAAACGGATCGAAATTAAGATTGATGAAGGAAAAGCCATTATACGCGATTACGGCCGTGGGATCCCATTAGGCAAAGTGGTAGACGCTGTTTCCAAAATGAATACCGGTGTTAAATACGACAGCAAAGCCTTTAAGAAGTCCGTTGGACTGAATGGAGTGGGATCTAAAGCGGTGAACGCACTTTCGGATTTCTTTAAAGTTAAATCCATACGGGAAGGCAAAGTTAAGGTGGCTGAGTTTTCCAAAGGGGTAGTAACCCACAACCACGATGAGGCCGAGACCACTGAACGCAACGGTACCGAAATTACCTTTATTCCCGATCATGAGATTTTCCCACATTTCAAATTCCGCAAGGAGTATATCGAAAGGATGCTCCGTAATTATGTGTACCTGAATCCGGGACTTAAAATCGTTTTTAACGGGGAAACTTTCTTTTCCGAAAACGGTCTGAAAGACCTTCTGCAGGAAGAACTGGAGGGCGATATCCTGTATCCAATTATCCACCTGAAGGAAGAAGACATTGAAATAGCAATCACGCACTCGGACAAATCGCAGTCGGAGACTTATTTTTCCTTCGTTAACGGACAGAACACGACTCAGGGAGGTACGCACCTCAACGCTTTCAAGGAAGCATATGTAAAAACCATACGGGAATATCTGAACAAGACCTACGAGGCGTCCGATATCCGTAAGTCCATCATCGCCGCGGTTTCAATAAAAGTCATTGAACCTATTTTTGAGTCGCAGACCAAGACCAAGCTTGGTTCAAACGATATGGAACCGGGTAAGGAAACCATCCGGACTTTCATGAGTAATTTCCTGAAAAAGGAACTGGATAATTATCTGCATAAAAACCCCGAAACCGCCGAGGCGGTACACAAAAAGATTTTGGTTTCGGAGCGGGAAAGAAAAGAACTTTCCGGGATTCAGAAACTGGCCAGGGAAAGGGCCAAAAAGGTTTCACTGCACAATAAGAAACTACGCGACTGCCGCCAGCATTATAATGATCAAAAGGCCGAAAGGAAGTCGGAATCCCAGATTTTTATCACGGAAGGAGATTCTGCATCCGGTTCCATCACCAAATCCAGAGATGTAGATACGCAGGCGGTATTTTCGCTGCGTGGGAAACCGCTCAATTCCTACGGGCTTACCAAAAGGGTGGTGTATGAGAATGAAGAGTTCAACCTCCTGCAGGCCGCTTTAAATATTGAGGACTCACTGGAAGACCTGCGTTACAACCAGGTGATTATAGCCACCGATGCCGATGTGGATGGGATGCACATCCGGCTGCTCATGATTACCTTTTTCCTGCAGTTTTTCCCGGATCTGATCCGGAACGGGCATTTATACATCCT
>CAYXUO010000025.1:0-20500 GCA_964468335.1 uncultured Chryseobacterium sp.
ACCTCCGAAGCTCTGGAATCCAGGTGTGCCGAGATAATGAAAATTCTTTTATCCATCGGATCGGTACCTTTCAGCAGTGCCACCGGATTCCCAAGATTGGTTATTTTGTTGATGCGCTTACCGTCTGGCTGCAGATCCTGATTCTGCAGATATACTTCCATGCGTCCACCGGAATTTGCTGCATAACCCCTGAACTTTGAAAGCACCCAGCTTCGCGCAGCGCCAATGCCTTTAACCGGATCAGTGGTAGAACTCATCGTGTGGCGGGTACCGAAGCTTACCAGTTTTTCCACATGAGTTTTAAGCGAATCTCTGCTTACCATTTTTACTAAGTTAGTCACCTCAGGGTCAAGGTCAGCTCTCTGCGCGCTCAAACCGGTTGATGAAACAAACAGTAGGGCAAAGAAAGTCCGTATCATTTGATATGTTTTTTATTTGGGTATTACAATAGTTATATAAATGTATGTAAAATAAAAATGCAGGCAACACAAATAGTACAACCTCCCCGTCAAAGCTGCAAACCGAAGTCCTAATTGTTTTTAACCCTGAAATATTTCGTCACGTATGTGAAAAATCTTAATTTTAGCAAAATCAAAAAAAGTTATGTCATACTACCCGCTTACCACTATTCCGGACTATTTTATAATGGACAGCATGCTCACAGATGAGCATAAGCTAATACGACAGTCAGTACGCGATTGGGTGGAGAGTTTCGTAATGCCAAAGATTGATGATGCTGCACAAAATCATACAGACATTCCCAACCTGATGAAGGAATTGGGTGCAATTGGCGCTCTGGGGCCTTATATTCCGGAAGAATACGGAGGTTCCGGCCTGGATCAGATTTCCTACGGTATCATTATGCAGGAACTGGAACGCGGTGATTCTGCTGTTCGATCCGCCGCATCTGTGCAGAGTTCTCTGGTGATGTTTCCAATTAATGAATTCGGGTCCGAGGAACAGAAGAAGAAATTTCTTCCTGGACTTGCCCAGGGCGAGTTAATCGGTGCATTTGGATTAACAGAACCAAACCACGGTTCCGACCCCGGTTCAATGGAAACCTATTTTAAGGACAATGGTGACCATTATCTTCTGAACGGTGCAAAAATGTGGATTACCAACGCGCCACTTTGTGACCTGGCGGTAGTTTGGGCTAAAAACGAAGACGGAAAAGTTCAGGGTCTTATAGTTGAGAGAGGTTTTGAAGGATTTACTACACCGGAAACCCACAACAAATGGAGTCTTCGGGCCTCAAAAACGGGTGAGCTCGTATTCAATAACGTGAAAGTTCCAAAGGAAAACCTGCTGCCAAATGTTACAGGGTTGAAAGGACCGCTTTCCTGTCTTAATTCCGCACGTTACGGTATCTCCTGGGGTGTAATTGGCGCAGCAATCGACTGTTACTGTACTGCTGTTCAGTATTCCAAGGAAAGAAAACAGTTTGGAAAACCAATTGGCGGTTTCCAGCTGCAACAGAAGAAACTGGCCGAATTCCTCACAGAGATTACCAAAGCACAGCTTCTTTGCCTGCAACTTGGAAATCTTAAAAATGAACATAAAGCGACGCCGGCACAGATTTCCATGGCCAAAAGGAATAATGTAAAAATGGCAATTGATATTGCCAGGGAAAGCCGCCAGATTTTGGGAGGGATGGGAATTATGGGTGAGTTCCCAATGATGCGCCACGCTGCAAACCTGGAATCGGTAATCACTTATGAAGGAACCCATGATGTACACCTGCTCATTACCGGTATGGATGTGACGGGGATTAATGCGTTTTCTTAATCGGAACTTTTTAAACCTTGTTACGTCGCTTAAAACAACGAGAAGTGGTAGAACAACACAAGAAAAATTGGATATGGACCCATTCTTCATTTTAGCCATTATAATTTCGACAGTCATTTTCATAATTATCCCACTTTTATTTGTTGTCCTACTATTTTTTTGGTTAAAGAAAAAAACGAGCAAAAAAATTGCAGCAACTATCTGCTTTATTTTGTTGACAGTTATATCCTATTTCATAATTTCTGATTTTTATCCACAAGAGTCATATTATGCTGATAATTTTAAGGAAAATACAGAATTTATTTTACCAAAATCAAAAGAATTAATCAAACATTCAGGAAATAATACAATTTATAGTTTTGGCGACTACAATATTTCTTATAGTTATAAGTTTATGACCAATGACTTTAACGACTTATATTCTCAACTTATTAAGAGAGGGTTTAAAAAAACGGAAATATATCTTCAAACAGATGAAAACGAAATAACTCTAAATTGCGATACCTCAATTAAAATCAAGAATATTCTAACAAAAGATTTTGGCTTTAAGAACTTTGATGTTTTATTTATGGACGACAATCATACTATTATTTTTAACTCAAATAAATGGTAGAATTCCCCGTCATCTTGTCGTTATATTAATTACTTTCAACAAATTACAACTTGACCTTAAAGGGTTTCGCACAATAGTGGTTAAAATCAAATTAAGTGAATCGGAAAATCAATTCTTCATCAATACGGCTAGTAGTTTAAAGTCAGAACTTTGGTTCTGACTTTTTTGTTTTCCTAAAAAAGCAAAATAAAACTGGATTGATTCACTTTAATTTTCAGCCGGTTGAGAAGACAAGCTATGAGATTTTTAATTTGAGCAACGAGCCGACGAATGCACAAAAAAAGGATTCGAAAAATCGAATCCTTTTTACTGTTTATGCTTTCCTCTTTTTGTCAAAGGTTCTGAACTTCAGATAGGATACCAGTGCCAGCAAAACCATTCCGCCTGACCCTATATAAACCCAGGCCGGCACGGGAATCGGATCGCCCGCTGCGTAAGAGTGCAGACCGCTCAGGTAATAATTCACGCCAAAATAAGTCATTACAATACTGGATATAGCCAGCATGGTTGCCACGTGATAGGCCCAACGGCTTCTAAGTCCCGGAACCAAACGCATGTGAAGTACAAAGGCATAAACTATTACGGAGATAAACGCCCACGTTTCCTTAGGGTCCCAGCTCCAGTAACGTCCCCAGCTTTCGTTTGCCCAGATTCCACCCATAAAAGTACCAATGGTCAGGGCGTAAAGACCTATCGTTAACGACATTTCGGAAACGATAGTGAGCTCCTTCAGACTGCGGTCATTATGAGCTTTAAAATCTTTCTTACGGGCCAGGATATAAAAAATCAGGCAGATTACAGCTATTACAAAGGACAAACCAAAGAAGCCGTAGCTTGAGGTAATGATTGCCACGTGAATAATTAACCAGTAGGATTTAAGAACAGGAACCAGTGGTGT
Organism: uncultured Chryseobacterium sp.; assembly: GCA_964468335.1. Classification (GTDB taxonomy): domain Bacteria; phylum Bacteroidota; class Bacteroidia; order Flavobacteriales; family Weeksellaceae; genus Marnyiella. Next base: position 3,297 of record CAYXUO010000025.1, read on the forward strand.
AATCTGCGGATCCAGCGCTGAACCACCATGTGCGAAGCCCATCATGATCACGGCAACTGTAAATCCGGCTGCGGGAATCAGTGCATTGGAGTTTCTATAAAGAACCAGACCCGATGTAATACCAACCCACGAGATAAATACAATAGCTTCATAGCCGTTACTCCACGGTGCGTGTCCGGAGATATACCATCTTCCCATGAGTCCCAGTAACTGAAGTACCCATCCAACAAGACCTGTGATAAGTACAATTCTGATAATCCTGTCCAGCATTCGGCTCGGACGAAACAGGTGAACAAACCCGAGTACCACAAGTATCAGGGCTATGAATGTATAAAAAATAAGCAGGCGGAAATTAATATCAACTTTAGTCATGAACACTTCCAGGTCTACCTTCGATTTGGCAGGCACCACGTTTTTACCCCAGTTTTGCTGATAGTCGCTTAGCTTCTTAAGCTCTGCATCGGCCTGAGACCAGTTCCCGCTTTGCTGTGCAGCAACTACCGCCGCAAAGTAAGGACCCATCACTTTCTGGCTTTCCATATCCGGTTCGAAGTTCTGGTCCAGCCAGGAATGCCATGTGGAGTTGGGATCATTCTTTACAGGAACCATTCTCATAAACTGTCCGCTGAAGAATTCATTGAAAATCTGTACGCGTTCGTTTACGGCAATTACTTCTTTATCATAATTACTTTGCTCAGCTGGTTTTTTACGGAAAGCTAAGTTATAGTCTTCCTCCAGAACATATTTTAAATTGCCGTTAGCGTCAGATGGAAACAGGCTCATCAGGCTCGCGTATCCGTCCTCGTTAGCTTTGGTCTTTCTTTTAAGTTCTTCGCCGCCCTTTGTTCCGATCTTGATGAGTGGGACCATGGTCCAGCTTGGAGTGTCTGTATTTACAGACAGAAACCACTGCTCCGCAGTAAGGAAGTTATCACCTGTACCCTTGAATTTATCTTTCTTATAAAGTTTTCTAAGCACATCCGTAGCCTGGGTACTCATGGGCACGATACGGCCATCATAATTCTGCACCAGGAGGTAGGCAAACTTTTCCGCATGTTCGCGTGATATGCGGGTTTTGGCTATAGCCTCATCAGCGGTCATCATCTTCATTGTGCTGAAGGAGCGGGCTACTGAATTCTGGGACTGCTGTTCCGGTGCGGGTGTAACCTGTACAGGACTTTCGCCCGGTGCATGATTATGTCCGTCATCTGCAGAATGCTGAACCTGTACCCTCTCACGACTGCCGTCAGAAGTACCGTGGGTTTCAATTTTCTGAGCATTGAGGCCCAACATTACAAACAGAGCGATGGCACTGGCAGCGCGGGTTTTGTTGATGTTCTTCAGCATCTTGTTCAGTTTCCAGAAATGAGTTCCTTTCCAGAAGAAGATAACAAACATAGCCGTGAAGAGGAAGAAATATCCGATATACGTGATCAGCGTTCCCCAGAAATCATGATTTACAGAAAGTACTGTGCCCTGCCTGTCTTCATCAAAACTTGCCTGGAAGAAGCGGTACCCTTTGTGGTTCAGTACATTATTCATATAAATCTTGTAGGGACTTTCCTTACCCTCGTCAATAATTGTTACATGACTTTCGTAAGCACTTGGGGAAGAACTTCCGGGATAGGTTTCCATCACGAAATCTTCCAGACGCAGGGCGAAAGGTGTTGTATACACTTTAGGACCGAAGCCGAGCATTATATTAAGTCCGTCTATTGAGATCTGTTTAAAAAGATTGGGATTGCCGCGCTCCACAACCAGCTCAACAGTTTGTTTTGTCTTCGGTCCCTGCACCTCCATTGTAAGTGCGTCCGGAAGACTCTGATCCTTTTTCTTGTCTCCTTCAAAGGCCATTAGTTTGCCCTTTTTGAGACCTTCCGGAACTACAATCCTGATGTCATTGATGGTGTAGAGACTTCTAAGGGCAAGCGGTTCGTATACATTCTGCTTCACATTACCGCTGTCCTGAGTAGCCATCACCATATAATTGGCATCTACAGGAGTTTTTATAAACAGTTTCCCGTTTTCACTTTTAAATTCAATGGCGCCCTCTATGGGTCTGTTATAACTTACCAGTGTACCGCCCAATGATTTGCTTTCACCCGGTTTCAGGTAATAGTTTACTCTACCCTTTTCGCCGGCAGACACAAAATGAAGATATTCCAGACCATTTGCATCGGCAACCAGACTGTCCTTTTTACGCTGAACAAAATCAACAGTCTTTACAGAAATCTTCTGGTCATGGAAATTATAGGAAGCTTTAAGATTTTTATTCAGGGGGGACATTAAATAAGGAATGTCCTGATAGCGAAGTACATCGCCTTTGTCCTCAATCTGAATTTTGAGGAAATGCTTATCGGTCACAATCTCGTTGGAAGTTTCGCCTTCGCGGATATGCATGATCCCTTCATAGCTGATATAACGCGTTATCGCACCGCCGATGAAAAGGAGCACAAATGAAAGGTGAAAAATAAGAACCGGCCATTTTTCCCTTCTCCATAAGCGGTAGCGGGATATATTGCCGATGAAGTTAAGGATCAGAAGGAACATTACAAGTTCAAACCACTTGGCCTCATAAATCAATGCCTTTGCGGTAGGCGTACCGTAATCATTCTCAAGAAAGGTGGCGTATCCCATCGCTGCAGCATAAACAATCATAAGGACTGCCATTATTCGGGTATTGATGAGGATGTTCTGGATCTTTTTCATTTGTAATGCAGTTAATTATCAGAGCAGAGGAAATTCTGAATAGAAATTTTCAGTAAATCAATCCGCAAAAATACATGCAATATATTAGAAAAGCCAATCCGATAGCTGATATTTATCAAGCGGAAGTGTTGTTAACAATAATTTAATATTGAATACATGGTCTAAACTGAGATAATTCGTAAAACAAAAATTAAATAAGTTAAAAATGGAGGATATTCCACTGCGATTGTCCTAAGAAATACATACTTTTTTTTACTAAATTTGCCGGCACCCACCTATGGAAAAGAACACAAAAAACCCGCCGGCTGCCGAGGCAGAACCGGGCAGAATACTCTCAAAACCGCGTATATTTTTCGGTATAATATTACTGGTACTGTCTCTTGTGATGGCGGGCTCCTTCGCCTCTTATCTCATGAACTGGAAATCAGACCAAAGCCAGGCCGGAACGATGCTGGACCGCAGTGTTAAGTCGTCCAATCTCTTTGGGAAAGTGGGAGACTGGTTTGGCAAAATATTTATTTTTGACAGTATAGGTGTAGCAGCATTTATAGTGGCCTTCCTTTTCTTTGTGGTAGGCATGCTTATTCTGAAGAAAAGGTATTTCAAGCCATGGAAAACCATCGGCCATTCCCTCTTCTTTATTTGCTGGCTACCCATATTTTTTGGGGCGGTTACCCAGGGTGTGGGCACCCTGAGCGGCGTTTATGGATTTCAGATTGTGGACTTTCTTACATCAGTGATTGGACTTGTTGGACTTTGGGCGGTTATCGCGGTAAGTATTGGCATGTACTTTATTCTGGAATTCAATATGCGTCCCAGCGCCATAAAAAACCGGCTTAATGACATAAACGATAAAGCGGTGGGCCGCATAAAGGACATGATGCCCAGTTCGTCTGCAGATTTTGATGCGGATACTGAACTGGAAGAACTCGCAGGCAATGGCAATGAAATCAGCAATGTTACAGTAAGTGAAGAGCTGCCACGCCGGATTAAAACCGGAAATGGCACTCCAAAAGGATTTCCGGAGGTAGAAGTGAACAATGACCTGGAACCCATAACCACCCCCAACAAAACTTCGTTTGAGGAGCCTGTAGCGGCGGCGCCAACTACAGTAACACTTACCCCAACAATCCCAGGCGCGGCGTTAACCACGTCATTAAATTCCGATGCCGACAGTTTCGAATTTAAGGTTGAAGTTGCTCAGGAAATAGACGAGCCTGAAGATGAGGACGATATGAAATCTGCAGATCTGGTAAAGCAGCACGGACTTTATGACCATACCCTTGATTTGGCAAAATTCCAGATGCCTACCATAAACCTGCTGAAGGATTACGGATCCGAGGAAATTTCCATCAATAAAGAGGAGCTGGAGGAAAACAAGAATAAAATCGTGGGACTGCTGAAGAATTTTAATGTTGGCATTGCGGAGATTAAAGCTACCATAGGCCCCACGGTTACCTTATACGAAATCGTTCCCGAAGCCGGAATTCGTGTTGCTGCCATCAAGAAACTTCAGGACGATATCGCTCTTAACCTTTCCGCCATGGGCATCAGGATCATTGCACCTATGCCGGGTAAAGGCACCATCGGGATTGAAGTTCCCCGAAAGAACCCCACTATGGTTTCGATGAGAAGTGTACTGTCCTCTCACAAATTCCAGAATACGGATATGGATCTTCCTGTGGTGTTCGGAAAAACAATTTCCAATGAAATTTTCATGGCCGATTTGGCCAAAATGCCACACCTGCTGATGGCTGGAGCTACCGGTCAGGGAAAATCTGTAGGTATAAACGCTATATTGACCTCACTTCTGTACAAAAAACATCCCAGCGAACTTAAGTTTGTAATGGTGGATCCCAAGAAGGTCGAACTTACCCTGTATTCTAAAATAGAAAGGCACTATCTGGCTAAACTTCCGGATTCCGATGATGCCATTATCACAGACACTCATAAGGTAATCAACACCTTAAATTCTCTGTGTATCGAGATGGATACGCGTTATGAATTGCTGAAGAATGCATTTTGCCGCACCATAAAGGAGTACAATGTAAAGTTTAAAGAGCGTAAATTAAATCCGGAGAACGGACACCGTTACCTTCCCTATATTGTTTTGGTTGTAGATGAATTTGCCGACCTGATCATGACTGCCGGTAAGGAAGTGGAACATCCTATCGCACGGCTGGCACAGCTGGCAAGAGCTGTAGGAATACACCTTATTGTTGCCACACAGCGCCCGTCAGTTAATGTGATCACGGGTATGATTAAAGCCAATTTCCCGGCGCGGGCAGCTTTCAGAGTAATTTCCAGCGTAGATTCGCGCACCATTTTAGATGCTACGGGTGCTGATCAGCTGATCGGCAAGGGTGATATGCTTTATTTTAACGGAAACGAGATTCTGAGACTCCAGTGTGCTTTCGTTGATACTCCGGAGGTTGAGAAAATCGTTGATTACATTGGCGCTCAAAAAGGATATGCCTCAGCATTTATGCTTCCCGAAGTTCCGGCTGAGGACGGACAGAGTGGCACCGCCGCTTTTGACCCGAATGAAAAGGATGCACTTTTTGAAGATGCTGCCAGAATTGTGGTATCCACACAGCAGGGTTCCACTTCCATGCTTCAGCGCCAACTTAAACTTGGTTACAACCGTGCGGGAAGAATAATGGATCAGCTTGAAGCTGCCGGTGTAGTAGGTGGTTTTAACGGAGCCAAAGCACGTGAGGTACAGATTACAGACCTGAATTCTCTGGAACAATTCCTACAGGACCTGAAAAATTAAGAATAACTGCCCCGGCAATATTGGAATGCTTTTTGAGTTTATAATAAAGATTCAAACAAAAGTTTAATTTTATAAACAGACAAAAAATGAAAAATATATTAGTGAAACTGGCCATGGGCGCCATGGTAGTAGGTACCGCGGCAATGACGCAGGCTCAGAAAATCGACACAAAATCCCGACAGATCCTGGATGCGGTAACTGCAAACTATAAAGCCAAGAAAAACTCCTATTTTAAATTTACCTTTGGATCCGGTGTTAACGGCCAGGTAAATAAAACGGAAACCGGCATTTACTATGCTCAGGGTCCCAAGTACAAACTGAAGATTATGGGTACCGAGCAAATCTTTGACGGTAACAAAATCTACAACGTAAATGATGATGAGAAGGAGGTTACCATTGCGAAACCTAACGGAAGCGATGTAATGTTTTCGCCCACCAGTTATCTGACTTCTTATAAGAAAGATTTCAACGCTACCTATTCAGGTAAGATGATGGTAAATGGGGTAAACACGGATTATATCAAGCTTACGCCGGTTAGGTCCAATGGACTGAAGCAGGTTAATCTTTATGTAGATTCTTCCAACAAACAGCTTGTGAAGTTAGAACAGCACGGTACAAATAAAGATGTGGCCGTAATTGCAATCAAAGAATATAAGGACAACCAGAATCTGGCGTCAGATATGTTCACCTTTAACAAACAGAAGTTTCAGAATTACGTTATCACCGAGCTGTAAAAAGAGCTATAATCATAAATATGTAAGTCACAAAGCAATTCTTTGTGGCTTTTTATTAATTTTGGTGGATGTTAAAATTATTAGACCGTTATATTATAAAAACTTTTTTCGGTCCATTCTTTTTTATTTTCAGCGTCCTGTTCTTCATATTCATCGTTAACATCGTATGGATACAGCTTGGGCAGTTTATGGGCAAAGGCCTTAGCTACTGGGAAATCATCAAACTTCTATTTTACTACGGCGTAGGTGTAATCAATCTTGTGCTTCCGCTTACCATCCTCCTTTCCTCCATCATGACCTTTGGTGAAATTGGTGAGAGATATGAGCTTGCCGCCATGAAAGCGGCCGGTATTTCACTAACCAGAGTGATGACGCCACTATTTTTTGTGTCTGTACTGCTTTCGTTCACCCTATTTCTTTTTCAGAATAATATCACACCGGACTTTCAGCGAAAGGCCAAGAATATGCTGTACAATATCGTACAGTCACGGCCAGCTTTGAATTTCACACCCGGCCAGTTTATAGATCAGATCCCTGGTTATCTTGTTAAATTTGACAAGATCAGCGGTGAGAATGGAGAAAATCTGGAGGGAATTTATATTCATAAAAAAGCGAATTCCTATGAAAATCAGCAGTCCATCCGTGCACACCGCGGTAAGCTGGCCCCATCTACAGAAAATCAGAACTACCTTAAACTTATCCTCTTCAACGGTTATGTCTTTGAAGACCAGATTGCCAACCAGAATTTTGAAGCCCGGAACAAGCAGCCCGACCAGGCGATTAAATTTGATACCCTCACATCCCATTTCGACATCAGCGAAATCATCAACAAGGCCATCGAGGAAGAAAAGATAACCGATGACTACCGGTTCCAGACCTATAACCAGCTTACAACCACCATATCCAAATCCAAGGATGAAAATACCCGCATGTTCAACAACATTAATGTTGACCTTGTGAGCCAGGTGAATCCCTATATGAGCTATATAGACAGGACTGCAGTACCGGCCAAAAATCTGGTGCCGCAGGTTAAGATGGATACCTTAAAAGTGGACACGCAACTGCGTGCCCTGGCAAGTGCATACAATAAAATTGAAACGCTGAAGGTAACGGTTCGCAACCGCGAACAGCAAATGCTGCCTACCATAAAAAGTTTCAGCCGTGTGGTGCTGTACCAACAGAGGATTATTGCCTATTCCGTGACCTGCATTATCTTCTTTATGATTGGTGCCAGTCTGGGGTCCATTATCCGGAAAGGAGGTATGGGACTGCCCGTTGTTATTGCCATTGTAATATTCATTGTGTTTTATGTAATGAACATTTCTGTGGAAAACCTGGCCTGGAACGGCACTTTAAACCCTTTCGTTGCGGCCTGGCTGCCTAATATGATTCTATTTCCGTTCAGCGTATGGCTCACCTATAAAGCGCTGACAGATTCCCAGCTGTTTGATGCGGAGAAATACAAGTCACTGTTCAAGCCGCTTACAAAACTGCTGAGCAGAGAAAAGGAACATCAAAGATATCAGTAAAGAAAGAGAGCTGTACGTTGCCGCACAGCTCCCTTTTTTAACATATGTAATAGCAGTCCTTAGACCTTCATTATATCAGCTTCCTTCACTTTAAGATGTTCATCGCAGAGTTTAACGTAGTTATCAGTCATGTCCTGAATCTGTGCTTCCATATCTTTAATCAGGTCTTCAGAAACACCGTCCAGTTTTTTAAGTTCCTTCATTCCGTCCTGACGTGCATTTCTAATCGTGATCTTGGTCTGGTCTGATTCGCTCTTTGCCTGTTTGGCAAGGTCGCGGCGCCTTTCTTCAGTAAGCGGCGGTACATTTAGAATAATAGTATCCCCATTATTGGAAGGAGCAAATCCCAGGTTGGAATTCACGATCGCTTTTTCAATAGCTCCAACTGCACTCCTGTCCCACGGTTGTATGGAGATGGTCATGGCATCGGGCACGGAAACGTTGGCTACCTGGTTTAATGGTGTCAGAGCACCGTAATATTCCACCATAACATCCTGCACCATAGATGTGGAGGCACGTCCGGCACGGATTTTCTGGAAAGCGTGGTCCAGGTGCTTAATCGCTGCATCCATTTCCTGCTTCACCATATCCTTAATCATATCCAATTCTTCCATAATAAAATATTTTAGTTTTATAGGTCTATAAATCTACCAGTGTTCCCACTCTTTCGCCTTCCACGATTCTAAGCAGATTTCCCGCACGGTTCATATCAAAGACAACAATAGGCAATTTATTTTCGTGACTCAATGTAAAGGCAGTCATATCCATCACTTTCAGGTTTTTGTCGAATACTTCATCAAAGGTAAGTGAGTTATACCGTTTTGCATCAGCATTCTTTTCCGGGTCACTGTCATATATACCATCCACACGGGTGCCTTTTAGAATTACATCGGCACCAATCTCAATAGCACGCAGGGTAGCAGCCGTATCGGTGGTAAAGTAAGGATTTCCGGTACCGGCCCCAAATATAACTACACGGCCTTTCTCCAGATGCCTTACCGCTCTTCTTTTAATAAAAGGTTCGGCCACCTTATCCATTTCAATAGCACTTTGAAGCCTGGTTTTTACACCCGCATCTTCCAGTGCGCCCTGCAGTGCCATACCGTTAATCACGGTGGCCAGCATACCCATATAGTCGCCCTGCACGCGGTCCATGCCTTTGGCTGCACCTGCTACTCCCCTGAAAATATTTCCTCCGCCTATAACAACAGCGACTTCACAGCCTACATCTACTGCCTGTTTTATTTCCTGTGCATATTCCTTCAGTCTTTCGTTATCAATTCCGTACGGAAGGTTGCCCATTAAAGCTTCGCCGCTCAGTTTCAGCAAGATTCTACTATATTTCATTTTCAATTTGGTCTCAGGTGGGATTATAAGTCAATTTTAGTGCTGCAAATATAACGAATGAGTATAAATTAGTTTGCAAAATATCTTAGTTTAGACCAAATAATTTGCTAAAAATTTTGATAAGTATATAAAAGAATTATTTTTGCAATACATAACAGCATTTTGAAGAAGATTATTATTTCTGCTTTGCTCCTGGTGGGCGTAACTGTATCAGCCCAAACTGGTGAGAATGTTTATCCTTTTCTCAATCTTCCGGTATCTGCCCGGCAGGCTGCACTGGGTGGCGATGCCGTATCTGTTCGCGATCACGATGTCAATTTTGCTGCTGTGAACCCCGCGCTTCTTAATTCGGAGATGCACAAACAGATTTCCGTGAATGCCGCTACCTATTTGGCCGGATCGAAATACGGAACATTAAACTACGGACATGCCTTTGAAAATGGCCATCTGATTACTGCCAATGCGCGCTATATGGATTATGGCAGGATGCCGAGAACTGATGAAGCCGGCTTCCAGAATGGCGACTTCGGGGCCTATGATGCAGCAATCGGTGCCGGATATGCCTATCAGTTTGAGGACGAATGGACCATTGGTGCCAATGTTAACCTGATTAATGCAAGAATTGACAGCTATACTTCCATGGCCGTGGCCGGGAATTTCGGTGTTTCCTATCACTTTAAAAATACAAATGAAACGATCGGTGTGGTAGCACGAAATTTCGGCTACCAGTTTAAGTCTTTCAATGGTGAAAGAGAAAACCTGCCTTTCCGTGTAGATCTTGGATACACACGTATCCTTAAGAAGTTTCCTGCAGCAATCACCGTCACCGCACACGATCTGCAGCAGTTTGATATCTCGTCAGAATACAGCAGTACGGGTCAGGAGGTCAATTTTGCCAGGAAAATAATGGATCACTTCTCCATTGGCGCTGAATTATTTCCTGAAAGCTCCTTCAATATTCGTTTAGGTTATAATGTAAAACGCGGAAACGAACTGTCCGTTGTGGACCAGCGCAGCTTTGCGGGCCTTTCTGCAGGTTTTGGCGTTAAATTCAATAAACTTCGTGTAGATTATTCACACGTGCGGTACCATGCTGCAGGCAATATGTCTATGTTGGGGATTTCCCTGGACATGAGTGGTAACAGATATTAGGAGGTTCACCTACATTACATGAACGCTTTATCACATTTCCATAATTTAAAATTTTGGCCGACTTTTGCACCATGAGAAAACCTGTAATAGCAATCGACGGTTTTTCCTCTACAGGAAAGAGCTCCATCTCCAAAGCCATAGCAGCCCGCCTTGGATTGGTTCACATGGATACCGGCGCATTATACAGAGCAGTAACCTATTATGCTTTGAATCACTGCTATAACGGCCATGGAATTGATCTGCCATGCCTGTTTAAAGAACTTCCATCGTTACATCTGGAGTTCCGTAACATTGCAGGTGTTCTGGTGCTGTTTCTGAACGGCAAAGACATTACCACTGAGATCCGGGAACCCGAAATATCAAGTTTTGTGAGTATCATAGCCAAACAGCCGCAAATCCGCAGTTTTCTGCTGGACCTTCAGCGAAAAGGCGCCGAAGCCGGAGGGATGATAATGGATGGCAGGGATATTGGAACTGTGGTCCTGCCAGATGCGGATTATAAATTTTTTCTCACGGCCAGTGTAGACGAGCGGACAAAAAGGCGACACCTGGAACTTACGAACCAGGGCGTCAATATCGACAAAATGGCAGTCCGCGAAAATTTGCTTACGCGTGATAAAATAGACAGCGAACGGGAGACTGCACCACTTAAAAAAGCAGCCGATGCAGTGCTGATAGATAACACAAATCTTAATAAGGAGGAAACAATTTCGCTTATAACGTCCTACATCAAGGAGTTTTAACTTATTTTTATGAGTGACATAATATCCTTTGGTATGTATATTGTTGAAACATATATATTCAATTAATATACTAACAATTTAAAATTAAATAAGATGTCGAAAAAAGGTAACAATGCAGCAGCCGTATTAGCAGGATTATTAGCAGGTGCCGCCGCAGGTGTAGTGCTGGGTATGCTTTACGCTCCGGAAGAGGGTAAGGAAACAAGAAAAAAAATCAAGGAAAAAGCTGGTGATCTAAAAGATCAGGCTGTAGATCAGTACGGAAAAGTTACAGAAAAAGCTAAAGAGAAGTACTCTGAAGTTTCAGGTCTTGTTAAAGATCAGTATGGAAATATTTCTTCTACCTTTAAAGAAACAGTTGACAGTGTAGCACATACTGTTCGCGACGGTTACGACAAATATAAAGATCAGGCAGTAGCTAAGGCTACAGATGTGGTAAAAGATGTTGAAACTGAGTTAGACGGTCTGAAATAACAGCCTTTTTGCTCCCATTTAAAAGGAACAGTAATGTTCCTTTTTTTATAACTGAAAACTACTTACTATGCTGGACCTCTTAAAAGATTACGCCCTGAAGCGTGTTGACCTGTTGAAAATGGAAGCGACCGAAAAGGGTGTGCTTACGGTCTCCACCATTATTTTATCAGTAATGATGGCCGTTTTTGCGCTTTTTTTCCTCATTCTTCTCAATATTGGAATCGCACTTTTGATTGGCTCCGCTCTGGACAGTAACGCATACGGTTTCCTTACAGTTGCCGGATTCTATCTGCTGATTATACTCATCCTGGTATTCACCGGGAAATCTATTAAAGATATGATCTCCAACAAACTGATAAAAATGTTTAATACACCGGACTGATGGGCACAAAATACAGTACTTTGGAAGAACTTAGACGCAAAAAAGCACTTTTAAAAAAGGAGGTCTCCGAAATGGAAGACCTGCTGACCTTCGATAATACCAAGGAAAGTTTAAGTGCATTTACCAATGGATTCACCGATCAGTTCCTAAAGGAAGAGACCGACGAAAACGGTGAGAAAACTGTTTCTATCAGGAAAGAGGAAATCATGCGCCGCATAAGTACGGGTGTTAAAGAACAGCTTCTGAGCAGAAATACCATTATGGGTTTTGCCGACAGTGCCGTGAAAGCCGGTGCCGTGGAAGATGCGCTTAAACTTGGAGTAGTGGCTATTGTAGGTAATTATGCCAGAAAAAATTTACGCAGTACAAGCTGGAAAAACAAACTTATTGGTGCCGCGCTGATTTATTTAGCACCTTTTGCCCTAAGATTTGTTCGTCAAAAGCTGGAAGAATACCAAAAGAACAGAAGTGTTTCCAGTATGGAGCAACTCATCTGATACATCAGAAAAGTTTTGTAAAATCAGCCGTCTTTCCTTTTGGAGAGACGGCTTACTTATTACTTCCATTTGTCCAGGAAGGCCATCACCTTCTCTTTACTGTATCCTTTTCCCTCTTCCAGCACTGCGCTGTCCTGAGTATGGATCAGTTTACCATTACTGTCCAAAACAATGAAGACCGGATATCCATACTTTGCACCAGGGTTCCCATATTTTGCAAAGACCTCTTCATTTTTATTCTCCGGAGAATAATTCAAGTGATAATACAGGTAATTCTCATCAACCATAGACTTAAGTTCCGGGGTGGTTTGAATATAATTATTAAAGCGCAGACACCAGATACACCAGTTACCGCCGGCTTGCATAATGATTTTCTTATCTTCTTTCTTGGCCTGGGCAATGAGATTTTCAATACGCTCTGCAGCGTTTTCTCCCGGGATATAAGGTTTGGGAAGTTTCCCTTTTTCGGCCTCCGCCTGTTTCTTTTCCTCCGATACTTTACTGCTGTCCACAACCGTCGTGGTCTCTTCCGCAGTGCCTGTGTCTGAACTTTTTGAACAGGCGGTCAAAAATAATGCTGTAAGCAGTACAGTACTGATTTTTCTATATTTCATGATTTTATTTTTAGCTGAAAACTAATCCCTAAGCAAATCTCTGTCCATTTCCTTAATATGTAGTACATTTGCAGGCGACCCATGAATTTCATATTTAACATCGTTCTCCTGTTCTCCAGACTCCCAATGAGGCTTCTCTACCTCTTTTCGGATGTCATTTTTTTCATTATTTTTTATCTGGTCAGATACAGAACAACAGTAGTGCTTCAGAACCTTCGAAATTCGTTTCCAAAAAAAAACGAAGCTGAACTTAAAATCATCAGACGAAAATTTTACCGCAATTTCTCCGACTATCTGGTAGAAACCCTTAAAGCCTTTACCGTTTCCACAACAGAACTTAAAGTACGTGTACAGCATATAAACCGGGATGTTTTCCGAAACGCACATGCAGAAGGCAAAAACATCATCATGCTTACCGGACATATATTTAACTGGGAGTGGTTTACTGCCCTGGCTACCATGGTACCCCAAAGCAGCTGCCGCCCGGTTTACCGCCAGATGCAGAATCGGTTTTGGGATGAAAAAATAAGATCCATCCGGAATGCTCACGGAAACAGCGCACTGGAGGCCGGCGATGTAATCCGTGATGTGCTGAAAACTCCGAATAACGGCGACACCATTTATATGTTTGTGGCAGACCAGACACCCAACCATCATCAGGTGGACCTGGGAATTGAGTTCCTGAATCAGCCTACCCCGGTATTTCGCGGTTACGATAAATTGGCTACCCGGCTGGATCTTCAGTTTGTGTACTGCGAAATGAAAAAAGTGAAACGGGGTTTTTACCAGGTAAACTATCATACTATTGAGCCGGACGGTGAAAAATTCATGGAAAACGAAGTAGTCCTTAAGTTTCACAAAATGCTGGAAAACACCATTAATAAAAATCCGGACAATTATCTGTGGTCCCACCGGAAATGGAAATATTCCGGAAAAATTAAAAAACATCTGAACACAGAATCCGTTAAGAAATCGACCGCGTGAGCCATTTAGCAATTGTTATTCTGAACTGGAACGGCCAGAAATGGCTGCAGAAATTCTTACCATCTGTTGTACAGCACTCGGCCGGTGCAGATATCTTCGTCATTGATAATGCTTCCAGCGATTTGTCAGTTGCATTTCTGAAAGAGTATTTTCCTGCTGTGAAATTAATTCAAAACAGCGAAAACTATGGCTTTGCCGGAGGATATAATGAAGGTTTAAAAAAAGTAAAAGCAGACATTTACTGCCTGCTCAATTCCGACATTGAAGTCACTGAAAACTGGCTGGGACCCGTTCTTGAACTCTTTGCAAAAGATAGAAATATCGCCGCCATTCAACCTAAAATCCTGGATTACAACCGGCGCAACTATTTTGAATATGCGGGTGCTGCCGGCGGCCTCATTGACAATTTGGGTTATCCCTACTGCCGCGGAAGAAAATTTGAGATTATTGAAACCGACAGCGGACAGTACGACGATGAAACGGAAATTTTCTGGGCATCCGGATGCTGCCTTTTCGTAAGGTCGGCAGCTTTTTGGGCCGTTAAGGGATTTGATGAACGTTTTTTCGCTCATCAGGAAGAAATAGACCTTTGCTGGAGGCTTCAGAATGAAGGGCACTCTATATTTTACACGGGACGCTCCAAGGTGTATCACGTTGGTGGCGGCACTCTGAATAAGCAGAGTCCTCAGAAAACCTTTCTGAACATCCGTAACAATCTTACGATGCTTCTGAAGAATCTTCCTGTTGAACAGCTGTTTTGGGTGTTACCCGTAAGAATGCTTCTGGACGGTTTGGCAGCCTTCTATTTTCTCCTTAAACAAGGTCCTGCACACTTCTGGGCAGTATTGCGGGCCCATTTTTCCTTCTACACTCAAATACATGAGACACTGCAACGGAGGGGAGATCATCAAATAAGCACCTATTTTCAGACTAAATGGCTGATATTTAAACATTTTACAAAGTAATTTATCGGGTGTTCATCCTGCGCGGGCTTTTTATCGGTCTTTAAAGGATAATTTTATCTACATTTATATCGGTTATGGATGTGGATGTATATTTTATTATCACGGTGGTAACGGTGGCTATCCTGGCCCTCGGCATATTTATTTATCTGTTTCAGCACCGCTTCTTCTTTCAGCCCGAGAAACTGCCGCCCGATTTCAAATTCGCCTACGAACACCTGAATGCGGAAGAAAAATCCGTTTCCCCGGAACCGGGCGCCATGATCAGCTACCTTCATTTCCATGTGGAGCAGCCCAAAGGCGTTGTTCTTTATTTAAAGGGAAATACAAAAAGTATAAAAGGCTGGGGAAAATTTGCCATAGACTTCACCCGTCTGAACTACGAGGTAATTATGATGGATTACCGTGGCTTTGGGAAAAGCACCGGCAGGCGTTCCTCTGAGGCAATGAAGCGCGATTCACAGTTTATTTATGATATTGCCAAACAACATTACACCGAGGATAAAATCACAGTGTACGGGAGGTCACTGGGCAGTGGATTTGCTGCACGGCTGGCCTCCAAGAACACTCCCAGGCTGCTGATCCTTACCTCGCCGCTCTATTCGCTTCAGCGCACGATACAGCGTTATCTTCCGTTTATGCCGGCCAAACCATTCCTTCGGTACAACCTGGCTACCTTCCAATACCTAAAGAATGTACGCTGTCCAATAAAGATCATTCACGGAAGTGACGACCGGCTTGTGCCTATAAATACTGCGGTGGACCTTTCTGAAATTAACCCGGAGCTTACAAGGCTCTACGTAATCCTTCGTGCAGGACATATTGATGTGCATCAGTTTGAGGAATACCACCGGGTGATGGAAGAGATCTTTGAAGAAAGGAAAGTATTTATTGATGCGGACAAGACGAGCCTTTCCTATTCGCACAGAAAAGTATAATCGTAAAATGCGGATTCAATAAATTATATTTGCAAAAATAAAATTTCTGAATGGAGCTCCTCATCATAGTCTTACTTGTCCTGCTGAACGGAATATTTTCAATGTCCGAAATGTCTTTGGTGTCTTCCCGGAAGTTTAAACTGGAAAGTGCAGGAAAAAAAGGAAGCAGCGGCGCGCGGAAAGCACTGCAGCTGTCGGAAAATCCAACAAAATTCCTCTCAACTGTCCAGATTGGTATTACCCTGATAGGAATTCTTCTTGGGGTTTACTCCGGGGAAAACCTGACCACAGATTTTCAGAATTTTCTGGCACAATTTCCGGCTTTGGAGGCCTATTCCAAACCACTAGCGACTACCGGTATCGTAGTTTTCATCACCTACCTTTCTATCCTGTTGGGCGAACTTTTGCCCAAGCGTATTGCGATGACTTTTCCTGAGCGTATTATCACCCTGGTTGCAAAACCAATGGATCTTCTATCCAAAATCACTTCGCCATTTGTTTGGCTGCTCAGCACATCAAACAACCTGATTCTCAAACTTTTGGGCATCCGAAGTAATTCCGACAGCATTATTACTGAAGAAGAAATTAAATCGATCGTAAAGGAAAGCGCTCAGGAAGGGGAAATTGAGCAGATAGAACATAATATTGTAGAGCGGGTATTTGAACTTGGCGACCGAAAAATAAATACACTGCTTACGCACAGAACCGCCATGACCTTCTTCAGTGTAGAAGACAGCCTGGAACAAATCATGGCCGCAATCCGTAAAGACAAGCATGCAGCCTACCCTGTAACACGGGGGAAAAATCTGGATGACATCATTGGTATTGTTTTGCTGAAAGACCTGTTCCCAATAGATGATCCCGCGAATTTTGTTCTGGAAAAGTATTTGAAACAGCCGGTCTTCCTTAATGAAAACTATTATGCTTACAGAGTTCTGGAACTTTTCAGAAAGCAGAAAAACCACTATGGGATCGTGATTGACGAGTATGGAAATACCGTGGGTATGGTAACGCTGGATGATGTACTGGATGCGTTGGTTGGTGATACCGTTACTGAAGATTATTTTGATTACCGAATCACAGAAAGAGACCCAAACTCCTGGCTGGCAGACGGTCAGTTTCCGATTGTAGAGTTCCTGAAATATTTTGACCTCGATTATGAATTTGACAACCGGGATAACTACACCACGATGGCAGGCCTCTTCCTGATTGAAAATGGGGGTACAGCCAATATTGGTGACAAGATCCGGATTGAGGATCTTGAACTTGAGATTATGGATAAAGACGGACAGCGTGTAGATAAAATCCTTATAACAAGACGTTAAACACCCATATGAGCAAACTGCTCCAATTTTTCCAGGAA
>CAYXUO010000026.1:0-20197 GCA_964468335.1 uncultured Chryseobacterium sp.
TGATGTAAAATTTGTAAATACTCCCAACGAGGAGATCAAGCTTATCGGTGAGGTAAATACGAAACAGACTGCCATTGTTGCCGCTGAAGACCGTAAGTATTTTGATGGAAAAGCAATATCGGCCGACAGTACCGGCATCCTGAAACTGACCGGCTACCGGGCTGATGCACTGGAGTTCCGCACCGAAAGCAAGACACCACAACTGGCCGTTTTCTCTGAAATCTACTATCCGAAAGGCTGGAAAATGTTCATCGACGAAAAAGAGGTACCCTATATCAAGGCCAACTACCTGCTGAGAGCGGTTTACGTTCCGGCCGGAGTTCACACGGTAAGGATGGAATTTGAACCGGAAGTGATCCAGACCGGCAAAATTGTTTCGATGATTTGTTTTGGACTGTTCCTTCTGTTAAGTATTGGCGGAATATATTTTCTTTACAGAAATAAGAGCGCTGGCGAAATTGTCGCTGAAGAAAAAAGGGTAAATCATTAAACTTTGAATCACAGGAAAGTTCTTATCATCACCTACTACTGGCCACCCGCGGGTGGTCCGGGTGTGCAGCGCTGGCTGAAATTCGCAAAATATTTACCTGAAAACGGCTGGACACCTACTGTTTTTACGCCCGAAAATCCCAGCTATCCGATTATTGACAATACATTGGAAAAGGAAGTTTCCGAGGACCTTCAAATCATAAAAACCAAAATCTGGGAACCTTACCAACTGGCAGAGATTTTCGGTAAGGACAATAAAAAATTTAAAGCAGGCCAGTTCGATGTGGGTAAAAACCAGAACTGGAAGTCCAAACTCTCCATTTGGGTCAGGGGAAATTTCTTTATTCCGGATGCCCGCGTTTTCTGGGTAAAACCTTCGGTAAATTACCTGAAGAAATATTTGGAGGAAAATTATTTTGACGCAATAGTTACCACCGGACCACCCCACTCACTGCACCTGATTGGACTCGAGCTGAAAAAAACATTTCCGAAACTGACATGGGTTGCCGATTTCCGCGACCCCTGGACCGAAATTTCCTATTATAAACATCTTAAACTTACCGAAGCAGCAGATAAAAAGCACCGCAAACTTGAAAAACAGGTTTTTGAAGGTGCTGACCTCACTTTGGCTACCAGCTATACCGATGCGGAAAATTTCAGAAAAAACGGCGCCAACGCATTCTGTATCACCAATGGTTTTGATGGGATGGCAACGGGTAATAGAGCACGCAACCCGAAATTCACACTGAGTTATATCGGAGTTTTGGAGCAGTTGAGAAATCCTGAAATACTATGGAACGTTCTGGAAGATCTCGTAAAGTCCGAACCTGAGTTCAGATCTCATTTCGAACTTAAATTTGTGGGCCGTATGGACGATAAGATTCTTTCACACATTTCCACGCTTGAACTCAATAAATATGTACGGAACCTGGGCTATATTAATCACGCTGCCTCGCAGCAGGAAATGCAGACCTCAGACTTGCTGCTAATCACCAATTTCCCGAACGATCAGTCACAAGGAATTATTCCGGGGAAAATATTTGAATATCTGGCCACAGGAAACAATATACT
Organism: uncultured Chryseobacterium sp.; assembly: GCA_964468335.1. GTDB lineage: Bacteria > Bacteroidota > Bacteroidia > Flavobacteriales > Weeksellaceae > Marnyiella. The sequence goes on from CAYXUO010000026.1 coordinate 1,561, forward strand.
TTCATTTGGCCCTAAAGACAGCGATGTAAACAGAATATTGACTGAAACCGGTGCCGGCCGGCATTTTCCATACGATGTTACTCCATCGGAAATCAAACAGTGTATTTTATCTGAATTTAATAAATGGAAAGATACTGATGAAGTCCCTGCGGAAAGCCGCGAAGTATCTAAATTCTCCAGAAAAAAACTTGCTGAGCAACTGGCGAAGCTGCTGGGCAGTAGTGTTGGTGGATCAACTTCCTAGGTGGTCCATTCATCATTTACAATGGCCACCAGATAATATCTGCCGTTGAATTCTTCAAAGACCAGCCGCAGAGAATTCCAATCCATGCCGCCGTATTTTTCTGAGCCTTCAACATAATTTTCAGTGAAAGGAAGATTTGGATAAATTTCCTTCAGGTTGTTAAGCGAGTTCCCGGTTCCCCGGAATGTATTTTCGTAATATTTACCAGATGCAAAATCACGTTTATAAACCCACGTGTCCAGGTAAGACTTCAGCGTAGTTACGTAAGGATTACCTGTTCCGTCCTTCTCGCCAAATGTAAATTTCACTTCAGTATTGATGTATTTGCGGTAATCTGTTAGGCTGAAAATTTTGTCTTTCTCAGGTCTCACATAAGCATACATAGAAAATCTAACACCTTTCTCGGGATGAATATAGGAGCCCAATTCCCAATAATCTTTCTTTTGTAGGATACTCAAAATCCGGTCATTGGTATTTTTAATGGATTTATTTGCCTGAATTTCTGCAGCTTCCTCAGCACGGACTGCTACTGTGTCTGACTTTGAAGTCACTGAGTCACCAACTGTTTGCACAGCTCCGGATGCTACAGCTTCTTTTTCGCAGCTTATCAGAGTGAATACGCAAATTATAGACAGTAACAGCTTTTTCATACGGTTGGCTATGCAAAAACCATGGCAATCAGAAACGGAAACGCAGGCCAGCTGAAATATTCCTCTTTGCGGCCGGATTGTAAAACCGGTTTCCAAAGGCATTGATATCGTGCCCCAAACTGTAGGAACTGTTATATACGTTCATTACGCTGAGGCTAAGATCCAACTCAAAAAATGATGTACTCCACGGATAACTGAGTATGATATTGGATATCAGCGAGGGATCGGAAATAACGGTATTGCTGTCATTCAGTGCAATGTCAGAAGTGTAATAGTGTGTCCAGTCAATTCCGATATTATGGCTGAATTTGAAAGAGACCAGACTTTGGATGGATTGCATGGGTACTCCTGTGAGTTTATTTGCGGAGTAGTCATTTTCATTTTGTTTGAAATCCTTAAATCTGAAATCATAAAAAGTACCCGACAGCCAAAACTTAACCGATTTTAAAAACTGAGTACCCAACTGAAAGGGCTTTGTCTCCAGCACCGTTTCCAGACCCTGCTGAACGGTGGATCCTGCGTTTACAAAATACTCCTGTCCACCCTCAGTCTGCCTACGGACGATTGCATCTTTAAGTCGGAAATCAAAAACACTGGCTTCCAGGAAAAGACTGTTTCCAATCTGTTTGCGCATTCCAAGTTCCCGGTTCCAGCCGTACTCAGCCGATAAATCTAAGTTAAACTGCTGTGCAGACGAACGTAATTCTTCAATGGTCGGTGCCGAGTTGCCCTTGCTGATCTTTGCCCTAACCGACCAGTCCGGCATTAGGACGTAAGATATTCCGAGGCTCGGCAGAAATTCATCATTCAGATGTCTGGAAGCTGAAATTTGATCCGGAAAAATGCGGTTCCAACGGTAACTGGTCATGTTGAGACTCAGAGCAGCATCAACAAAAAACCTGTCGGAAAACTCCGCCTTCTGACTCAGGAAAATAAAGCCGCTTTGGGCGGAGATATCATCAAAATTCTGAGGAGAGCCCGGAATTCCGGCTTCATTATCAAAATTCCTGATTGCTGATTTGTTCATGCCACCTTCTGCTCCTAAACGTGTCTGAAAAAAGCTGTTTGAAGTGGCGGTTTCAAAATTGAAATGGGTGCGGAAGGCCATATTTCGTTCGTAACGCTGCTCATAATTGGTGATGAAAGGATTCCTGAAGTCATTATAGCTGCCCTGAACCGATATGAAATGGCCGAAGGCTGGTGTAATGGTGTAGCGGTGCGAGATTCCGGTTAAAACCATTTTATTAGATATACCAGCCTGCTGCCGTGCTGCCCCCGGCAATACAGCGGTTCCGGGTCTTGCCTGCCGTCTGTTGGCCTGCAGTTGCTCCAAAGTAAGTCCGCCGGGAGTCTCATACTGCAAACTGGAGTTTAGGAGCATAAAACCTATACTGCCTTTGTCTGAATACTGAAACCGGTCCGTAAGATAGACTACCCTTCTTTCCATTGCCGACTGCTCACGATAAGACTGGGTTGTTTGGTATCCCGTAAAAAGCTGATAATGGTGTTTGCGGGCCTCATCAGCAAGTCTCAGACTACCTTTAAAATTTTGAAATTCGCCACCAGAAATTGCCACACTTCTGCCGGCGTTTCTCTGTGTGCTCAACTGTACTGTTCCGCCTGTAACGGAACCAAATTCGCCACCCTCAGGTCCCTTATACACTTCAATTTTGCTGATCATGTCCGGATCGAGGAGATTCAGATAGGTGTTGCCGCTGGCATCTGTAAGCAGAAAATCATCCAGATAGATTTTCACATTGCGCACGCCAAATGGAGACCTCAAAGCGCTGCCACGTATGGCAAATCGGTAACTGCCGGGTGACCGTTCTTCCATGCGTGCGCCCGGGAGAAGATTCACGGATTCCAAAAGTCTGTCCGGTGGATTTTGCTTTAACAAAACCGGTCCCGCAACAGAAACTGATTTGGTTGACGAGAGGAGCTTAACGGGTTTTCGGTGTGCCTCAATCTCAATTTGAGAAATCATCAAAGCTGAATCCCTGCTCTGGCCGGACATGGCTAATGAAAAAGCCGTAAGTACATGCAGGTAAAAGAGATCTGTTCTACTCATTAAAATCAGTTAAAAATATCGATTTCGCGCGTTAACGTAAAGTATTATAAAAATTAAAATGAATGTAATAGATGTCTAATGAGAAATAGTTATCTTTATAGCACAAAAACATACAATTATGAAAAATTCATTTTACACCAAAATCCGCGTCAGCTACAGGCTAATGTTCAGAAGATTACGACAACAGCTCTTTGTAAAAGGTACTGTTTAAAATTAAAAAAAGAACTCCCGAATTACAGGAGTTCTTTTTTATTAGGCTGGTTTATAACCATCTTTAAGAGTAACCGTCCGGTTAAAAACTAATTTTGCTACGGTTGAATCCCGGTCACGGCAGAAGTAACCGATTCGCTGGAACTGATACGGATGACCTGTCTGAGCATCTTTCAGGCTTGGCTCTGCAAAACCCTCAACCATCTTCAGGCTGTCAGGATTTACGAATTCCATAAAATCAGCATCCTTCTCGGCATCCGGTTGCGGAACAGTAAACAGCCTGTCGAAAATTCGGACTTCAATGGGCAAAGCATGTTTTGCCGAAACCCAGTGAAGTGTACCTTTCACTTTCCTGAGGCTTTCCTCGGTGCCGCTGCCTGACTTACTTTGAGGATCATATGAAGCGTAAATTGTTGTAATTTCACCATTTTCGTCTTTATCCACACGCTCAGCTTTAATGATATAAGCGGATTTTAAGCGCACTTCTCCACCAAGTTTGAGTCTGAAGAATTTTTTATTGGCCTCCTCCTGAAAATCTTCACGTTCAATATAAAGTTCTCTGGAGAAGGGTACTTCACGCGTACCCGCATCTTCCTGCTCAGGATTGTTTTCAGTTTCAAGCCATTCTTCTTTATCTTCCGGATAATTCTCAATAATCAGTTTCACAGGATCTACCACAGCCATCACCCTTGTGGCTACTTTATTAAGGTCCTCGCGAACGGAAAACTCAAGCAATTGTATATCGATAAGATTTTCCCTTTTCGCTACTCCAACTCTTTCAATAAAGTTTCTGATTGAAGTTGGTGTATATCCCAGCCTGCGCATGCCGGAAATGGTAGGCATACGGGCGTCATCCCAACCCGTAACCACATTTTCGGCTACAAGACGCTGGAGTTTTCTCTTGGAAGTAATCATATAGGACACATTCATCCTGGCAAACTCGCGCTGCTTGTTACGAACCGTATTGTCCTCATAAACCTGATCCAGATACCAGTCATAGAGCGGTCGGTGATTTTCGAACTCCAGCGAGCAAAGTGAGTGGGAAATCTGTTCTATATAATCGGATTCACCATGAGCCCAGTCGTACATCGGATAGATTTTCCATTTTTCGCCGGTCCTGTGGTGCGGACGCTTTAATATTCTATACATAACGGGATCCCGCATATTCATATTTGGGGACTTCATGTCAATCTTTGCCCGCAGAGACATAGCGCCTTCTTCAAATTCACCGTTTTTCATCCGCTCAAAAAGATCCAGACTCTCCTCCACTGGTCGGTTACGGAAAGGAGAATCAATTCCGTCTTCAAAAGGATTTTTGCGCTGGGCGGTAATTTCCTCAGAAGGCTGCTCATCTACATAAGCTTTACCGTCCTTTATCATTTGCACCGCCCAGTCATACAGTTTATCAAAATAATCTGAGGCGTACAGTTCCTTATCGTATTTGAATCCAAGCCAGTCAATATCTGCTTTTATAGCATCTACAAACTCCTGCTCTTCTTTCTCAGGATTGGTATCGTCAAAACGGAGGTTTACCGGTGCACCATACTTTTCGCCAAGCCCAAAATTTATGCAGATGGCCTTGGTGTGTCCAACATGAAGGTAACCATTGGGCTCCGGCGGGAAACGGAACCGCAGCTTTTCTTTTGGCAAGCCATTAGCCAAATCTTCCTCTATAATTTGCTCAATAAAATTGAGTGGTTTATTTTCTTCGTCCATTAAAATTGATTGTTAGCACAAATTTAGGTAAATAAAAGTGTTTATAAAAGAACGTCCAGCCCATATCTGCGGTGCCTGAAGTACCGGAAATTTGGCTTGATCTATTATAGCTTCAAATTACCCGAATAACGGTGAACAATTATCTAATAAATACGTATGATGTAGTTGCCACAATTTGTTTTTTCCGTATTTTGAGCCTGCAAAATGAAGAAACAGTCAATTAAAATATTCATGACGGGCGCAACCGGCTATATCGGTTCGTACATAAAATCTATGCTGCTGGAAAGAGGCTGTACCGTGCATGCTCTCTGCCGGAATCCGGATGATCTGGAAAACCACACTAACCTAGTCAAATTCAAAGGCGACATTACCGACCCTGCCGCGGTAGCAGAGGCCATGAAAGGTTGTACGCAAGTTTACCATCTGGCAGCCTATGCAAAGCCCTGGGCCAAGGATCCACAGATTTATTACCAGGTTAATCTGCATGCAGTTCAGACCATTCTGGATATCGCATTCAGATATGGAGTCCAACGCACGGTCTTTACGTCAACGGCGGGGGTACTGGGACCTTCGGGCAGCCGGCCTATAAAAGAAAATGATGTGCGCAAAGGCGGGGTCATGAACGAATACGAGGATTCCAAAACCAAAGCCGAAGAACTTTGCATGCACTATGTGAAGGAAAAAAATATGGATATAATTATTCTGAATCCACCCCGCATCTACGGTCCGGGTGTGGAGCAGGAAAGCAATTCCATCACCAGAATGCTGAGGCTTTATGATGCAGGAAAATGGAGGATTATTCCCGGAGACGGAAGCGGTATCGGCAGTTATGTACATGTAGAAGATGTGGCCAGAGGACATCTTTTGGCAATGGAACACGGTCGTGCGGGACAACGCTATATTTTGTCGGGCGAAAATCTTTCCTATCTTGACTTCTTCCGAATCATGAAAAAAGTGACCGGGAAAAACTACAGGCTTTTCACTATTCCTTTACCCATCATGTTATTGGGAGGACATCTAATGGTTCTAAGGGAGAAAATAACAGGCATGCCCCCGCCAATTACTCCCAAATGGATAAAAAAATACAGTTATAATTACGCACTGGACGCCTCCAAAGCAGAAAAGGAATTGGGTTACAGATACCGTAACTTTGACGATGGATTAAAACAAACCTATGACCACATTAAAGACGATGAATACAGACCATAAATTTGCGCTGATAACTGGTGGAAGTTCAGGAATAGGTGCAGCCTTTGCCTCAGAACTTGCAGCACGGGGTCACCATCTTCTTATTGTGGCACTCGCCGATGAAACACTGACGTCGTTCGGCCAGGCAATTCAGGAGCGCTACGGCGTGTGTTGCCACACCCTTGGCCTGGACCTCTCGGAGGAAAGTGCACCTGCTGCCTTAGAACGGTGGGTTTCGTCAAATGGTTTCCGCGTCAATATCCTGATCAATAATGCCGGCATAGGATCCCGGGAAATTTTTGAAAATCTACCGCCGGAATTTTACAGGAAGCAACTGATGGTAAACGTGGTGAATACAGTACTGATCACAAGATTACTTCTGGATAACCTAAAGAGTTCGGGGCCTTCATATATTATGAATATGGGAAGCCTGGGTGGCTTTTTCTGCATTCCGGAAAAAGTAAGTTATGTGGCTTCAAAAGCATTTATCCATTCGTTCAGCAACTCCCTGAGATGCGAACTGAAAGGTTCGGGTATAAAAGTGGTTCTGGTCTGCCCCGGTGGAGTTACAAGCAATCCTAATTCCAGACAAATTATCTCGGAGATGAAAGGTCTGGCGCGTAAGTCTGTTCTTGATCCTGAAAAACTTGCCAAAGTAACAATAGAAAGCATGTTCCGAAACGAAACCACAATAATCCCGGGCTTATTGAATAAATCCTTTCTACATGCCAGCAGGTTTGTTCCGCCATTTCTGAAGACTCTAGTCATCAACCGCCAGTTTGAAAGGAAAAGCCGTTACGGCGCATAAATACCTTTCTATAATTATTACTGAATAAAAGTAAGAGTAGCCATTCAACATAAATCTGTAATTTTAGATAATGAAGGTTTACTATAATGGCATTTTTGGTCAGCAGGACATAAAGCTGGTTCGCGACATTATCAATATCGTGTCACTGGATGAAATGTTCTCACTGATTGGTTATTCTATTTCATCCCACGCGCACAGAAATCTGTTTCAGATCTTCGTAATTGAAGAGGGTACAGTAAGACTCACGGCCAATAATGAACATTTTTATGTGAATAAACCTTCCATAATTGCAATACCGCAATCGGTAGTTCACGGACTGGAGTTTGAAAGCGGGTCCAAAGGCCATGTGGTTTCACTTTCGGCAAATGCAGTTGAAAAAATGCTTCGCTACGATGTTGAGGTGATCTATGAACTGGACACCATAAGCATTACAGAGACAGCACAGGACAGTTCTGTGGTCAATGATGCCTACGCTACCCTGCAGAAATGCATACTGGAATACCAAAGTAATCTGGCAGGCAAGGACCTGGCACTCCAATACCTTGTTGGGATGCTCTTGCTGAGACTTTACAGAATCAACCATTCCCATCAAACGGTGATTCATACATTAAATCAGAATGAGCGCGGTATTTTCAGAAATTTCAGAAAGCTCGTTCAGGAAAACAGTTCTATAAAGAAGCGGATTGAAGATTATGCTCTGGATCTGGGCATCACGGTGGCGTTACTGAGTCAGATTTGTAAAGCCATAGCCGGCAAATCCCCAAAAGAAGTTATTCTGGACTTCTTAATCCTGAATATTAAAGCTGCGCTTAAAAATCATGACCTGAGCATTTCTGAGGTCTCGTACAGGTTTGACATCGATGATCCCAGCTATTTCTCGCGGCTGTTCAAGCAGAAAACCGGTGTAACGCCGAAGGAATACCGTTCCGGATTACGCTGAATAATACTTCAAACATTACATTTTTAGCTTTTTTTGAATATAAAACTCAACAGTTTTATACAAAGTCCTAGTAATCACTGAATAAATCCTATTCTCCCGCCGGCAAAGTTGGTAATTTCGGGTAACGAATTGTTTATCAGACTAAACGGTCTGTACAAATTACCTTACTTATATGCTGAATTATCCTACCATAACCGCGGTCCAGACGTTTATCGTTGACCTTCCTACGATCCGTCCGCACAAACTTTCCATGGCCACCATGATGCACCAAACCATGGTCGTTATCAAAATACGCTCATCTGACGGCGTGGTTGGTTGGGGCGAATCTACAACAATTGGCGGCATGTCCTACGGACCCGAATCGCCTGAATCCATCCAGTTGACCATTGACCGTTATATAGCTCCGCTACTCATTGGAAAAGCGGCTGCCAACATTAACAGTATTATGAAAACCATTAATAAGAATGTGCAGGGAAACACCTTTGCCAAAGCCGGGATTGAAACAGCACTCCTGGACGCACAGGGTAAAAGGCTCGGCGTGTCCGTTGCGGAACTTCTTGGAGGATCAGTTAATGAAAAGCTGCCGGTTTTGTGGACGCTGGCAAGTGGTGATACCGACAAGGATATTGAAGAAGCCCAACATCTGACAGCCATCAACCGGCACAATACTTTTAAACTGAAGATAGGCAGTAACGAACCGAAAAAGGATGTGGCGCATGTGGTGGCAATAAAAAAGGCCCTGGGATCGGATATACTGATCACTGTAGATATTAATCAGGCTTGGAGCGAATCTACTGCCAGAACGTGGATCACGGAATTACAGGAAAACGGCATTGATCTGATAGAGCAGCCGATCGTGAAGACCAACTTTGACGGTTTGGCAAGACTCACGGAATTCTTTCATGTGCCAATCATGGCAGATGAAGCCGTAGCCACTACCGGGGACGCAATGAAACTCTGCAAAATAAGAGGCGGAAGCGTCTTCGCTGTTAAAATTATGAAGAGTGGCGGCCTCTACAACGCTGGCAATATTGCCGCAATGGCAGACGCATCTGATGTCAGTCTCTACGGCGGAACCATGCTGGAAGGAACCATCGGGTCGGTAGCGGCAGCTCATGTATTCAGCACATTCCCCAACCTGGAATGGGGAACTGAACTTTTCGGACCGATGCTGCTAACCGACGATATCGTTGTCAATCCTATTATTTATAAGGATTGCGCACTTGAAGTTCCTAAGGGTCCCGGCTTGGGGATCGAAATTGATGAAGATAAACTTAACCACTTTAAAAGAAAATAAAAATGATATACGTAGTTGAAATGGATGTTCGCCTTCCGGATACCTGGGACGAAGACAAAGTGAAATCCTTTATGGAAAGAGAGAGGGAAACCTCGCAAAAATGGCAAAAAACCGGCAAATGGAAATACCTCTGGCGGGTTGCAGGACGGTATTCCAACATCAGCGTACTTGACGTAGAGAGTCCGGACGAGCTGCATGAAATATTAAGTTCGCTGCCGCTTTTCCCATACATGAATATTAAAGTGACCGGCATCTGCAGACATCCCAATGCGATAAACGAAAATTTACTTTAAAATATTAACACTAAAACAAAATAATTATGATGACAAGAGAACAGATAGATGAGGTTTTGGCCAAAATAATCTCCAAAGAAAAAGAAGGCGAAGGGAACCCACGCGTAAAGGAAATTACCAACAGACTGCTTAAAGATCTTTTCTATGCCATGGTAGACCTGAATATTACCTCTGAGGAAATGTGGCATGCAGCAGATTTCCTCAGGGAAATTGGTGAGACCAACCAGTGGGGACTTATCTTCGCCGGCACCGGAATTGAGCATTTCATTGATGTGATGGAAGACCATGCCGATCAGGAGGCAGGCATCCAGGGTGTCACTCCGCGCACAATTGAAGGACCCTTGTATGTGGCAGGTGCGCCGGAAACAGATACCTATGCAGAGCTTGAAAATAATCCTGAAGAGAACCGGCACCTGGAAAGATTTTATATGGAAGGCGAAGTGAAGGACACTGATGGTAATCCTGTGGAAGGCGCCCTGCTGGAAGTGTGGCACTGCAACGGAAACGGAATGTATTCCTACTTTGACACCAGCCAGACTGCGTTTAATCTCCGGCGAGCTATTAGAATTGGCGCAGACGGAAAATATAAATTTAAAACGGTACTGCCGCCTGGGTACGCCTGCCCACCCGGAAGCCCCTCAGAGCGTTTGATGACTATGCTGGGAAGGCATGGCGCCAGACCTGCGCACATTCATTTTTTTGTAAGCCGGCCGGAATACAGAAAACTGACTACACAAATAAATATTGAAGGTGACCCGTTGACCTATGACGATTTCGCCTTTGCTACCCGTGAAGAATTGGTGCCGCATATTACCAGACATACTGCCGAAGAAGCAGAAGCTAAAGGCTATGAAAAGGAGCCATACGCACAGGCCAGCTTTAATTTTTCGGTCATTAAAGAAAAGGTTGCACCTGATAATGGTGAAAATCACCGTAAGAGGGCAGCCTACCAAACCGCTTGATCTACGAACTGACACGTTCCAAACTCTTCATTTCAGGATGTGGAGTTTTGGCGTTTAATAAATAAAATTTATCATGCCAAAAATTAGCGTCAACAACGCAGAAATTAACTACAAACTGATTAACAGTGGCAAACCCGAAACATTGGTTTTCTCCAATTCACTGGGCACACAGTTCAGCATGTGGGCCGGCCAGGAAGAAGTGCTGTCGGCACATTTTAACCTGCTTTTTTATGATACCCGCGGGCACGGACATAGTGAGGCTACCACTGGGGATTATTCTGCAGAACTTCTCGGAAACGACATTTTGCAGCTTACGTTAAAGCTGGGAATTGATAAATTTCATTTCTGCGGACTGTCCATGGGTGGACTTATAGGTCAGTGGCTGGCCATTAATGGCGGAAGCAGGGTTGAAAAATTAATTCTGTGCAACACTTCTCCGAAAATCGGAGACGAAAAAAGCTGGAACGACCGTATCGACCTGGTTCGTCGCGAAGGTCTGAAACCTGTGGCAGATGGGACTGCAATCAAATGGTTTACTGATGATTTTATTCAAACTGAAAAGGAGGAAGTTTCAGAAATAATAAATCGTTTAATAGATAATTCTCCTGCCGGCTACCAATCCAACTGTGCTGTGGTTCGGGATGCTGATTTCCGTGAGAATCTTAAAGAAATTGACCAACCTGTGTTAATCGTGGCTGGCAGTGGGGATCCGGTAACCACCGCAGAGGATGCCCGAAATATGCACAGGCAAATAAAAAATTCACAGTTGGTAATCCTGAATGCACGGCATCTGTCCGCATTTGAAAGACCAAAGGAGTTTAATGAAGCAGTGCTTCGGTTCCTTGGTAGAGGCTGAATGTAAATATAAAATTTTTATGAAAAATGTACCCCAAATAACGCCGCAGGAGGCTGCAGCATTTGTGAAGAACGGTGACACTTTGTTACAGGGTGGTTTCGGAATGACGGGAAATCCTGTGCACCTGATGCATGCCCTGGCTGAAACTACAACAAAAAATCTGACCTTCATCGGAAACAATGTAGGTGAACCCGGACTCGGCGGAGGCAGACTGCTTCGCAACGGGCAGATCCGAAAAATGACAGGCTCCTTTTTCACCTCAAATCCTGAAGCAGTAAAAGCTGCTCAGGATGGAAAGGTAGAGTATGAACTTATCCCTCAGGGAACTCTGGCCGAGGCGGTGCGTGCCGGCGGCGCAGGTATTGGCGGCTTCTATACCGTAACTTCTGCGGGGACTGATATTGCCAAAGGCAAAGAAACCAAAGTAATTAACGGTCAGGAAATGGTCTTTGTACCCGCAATACGCGGAAACGTAGCTTTTATACGGGCCTGGCGTGCCGATACTGCCGGTAATCTGCAGTACCGGATGACAGAACAGAACTTTAACCGCGCTTTTGCAACCGCGGCCGACCTTGTAATTGCTGAGGTGGAAGAAATAGTGCCGGTAGGCGGAATAGCGGCCGAAAACATTCACACCCAGGGTTGCTATATTGACTATCTTGTTGAAGAACATACAACTTTAGAAGAACTGGGCAGCTCCGCTTCCGTAAGCAAATCCAAAGTAGTCTCAGAAAAAAGGATGAACATGGCCCGGCGGGCCTTAGCTGAACTGCAGAAAGGAGATGTTGTAAATTTAGGCATCGGTATTCCGACCTTGGTTGCCGACCTGATCTCGCCCGAACATGAAGTAATTCTGCACACGGAGAACGGAATGCTGGGCGTTGGTCCCGCACCGGCTGATGGTGGCGGTGCGATGGATTATCCTGTAAACGCAGGAAAAATACCGGTTACGGCACTGCCGGGAACATCTTACTTTGACAGTACTGATTCCTTCGCTATGATTCGCGGTGGACATGTGGATACCGCGGTGATGGGTGGCCTCCAGGTTGATGCTGCCGGTAACCTGGCAAACTGGGCCGTGCCCGGCGAACCTCTGCTGGGTGTGGGAGGAGCCATGGACCTGGCTTCAGGCGCGAAGAAACTGATCATTACAATGATGCATACAGAAAAAGACGGCACCTCTAAAATCGTACAGGACTGCGATTTACCTTTAACAGCTTTAAATGCTGTTGATGTGCTGATTACCGACCTCGCTGTTTTCCGGTTTATTAAAGGGCAACTTACTTTAACTGAAATAATGCCCGGATCTACACTGGAGGAAGTCCGGCAAAAGACGGCTGCAATTTTTAAGGAAGACATATCTGGATGATTACATTTAGGAGCGTACGGAAAGCGGCATTTTCGCCGACTGTCATTTATATCCTGCGGTGCATCATCGGCTTCTCCGCAGGTTACTTTCTTATGCTTACATTTCCGCGTTTTGATCTCTTTTGGGCGCTCCTTTCTATTGTGCTTGTTATTTCGCCGGAAGGTAAAGATTCCAAGAGGCTGTCAATGGAGCGGGTGAAAGCCAACCTTATAGGTGCCTTTTCGGGTTTTCTTCCTATTTACCTGCCTTTTGGCACATATTATAAAGTGCTGGCAGGAATTACTCTTGCGGCAATACTGTGTCGACTTTTCAATCTGCTCACCGTTGCCAGGACTGCCGTTGTTGCCATTATCATTATCCTGATTGAGAAGCCAAATGATGGCTTCATGGCACCGGTTGACCGTTTTCTCATCGTACTTGCAGGTTGCCTCATTGGACTGCTGATCACGCTGATAACAGCCTATATCATTAAGTTTGCGTACAAACGCATTCTTATGGTTGAATATAAACTCTTAAAATAGCGGCGGTTATATGAATGCAGGAGAAAAATTAAAAGTTCGTATCTTTTTGACCTTAAAAAATGACCTATTAAAATGAATAAAGAAGCATATATTATTGACGGTACCCGAAGTGCCATCGGAAACTTTAAAGGCAGCCTGGCGGCGGTAAGGACCGACGATTTAATGGCGGCCGTAATCAAAGGTTTAATGGCCAAAAATCCGGGCTTGCCCCAAGATAAAATTGATGATGTCATTATAGGCTGCGCCAATCAGGCCGGCGAAGACAACAGGAATATCGCCAGGATGTCACTGCTTTTAGCAGGCCTGCCGGTAACAGTTCCCGGCGAAACGGTGAACAGACTTTGTGCCTCCGGAATGAGTGCCGTGGTACAGGCGATGAGAGCTATCCGTGCTGGCGAAGGTGATGTATTCATTGCCGGCGGAGTAGAAGGTATGTCCCGTGCGCCCTTTGTACTGTCCAAAGCGGAAGGTTCCTTTGCCACCGACCAGAAAATGTACGATTCCAGTTTCGGCTGGAGATTCATCAACCCGGAAATGGCAAAGATATTCGGAACAGAAGCAATGGGTAAGACCGCTGAAAATCTGGCAGAAATGTATGGCATCTCCAGAGAAGAGCAGGATCAGTTTGCGCTAAATTCTCAGATGAAAGCCACCAAAGCCCGCGAAAGCGGAAGATTTGCTGAGGAAATTACAGATATCGTTATTCCACAACGTAAGGGTGAACCCAAAACTGTAAACACAGACGAATTTATAAAACCCGCTACTTCCATGGAAGTTCTTGCAAAACTGAAACCTGCCTTCGTGAAGGAAAACGGATCGGTGACTGCCGGAAATGCTTCCGGACTGAATGATGGTGCAGCTGCGGTACTCATCGCTTCCGGCGAGGCGACCAGAAATTACGGTCTAAATCCACTGGCGCGAATTGTAAGCTCCGCGGTTGTTGGTGTGGAACCCCGCATTATGGGAATCGGTCCGGTAGAAGCTAGTAAGCTGGCATTAAAACGTGCCGGACTTACACTGGAAGATATTGACCTTATTGAACTTAACGAAGCCTTTGCTGCACAGAGCATTGCCTGCCTGAAGGAACTCGGTATTGCCAGCGATGACCAGCGCGTAAACGTGAACGGCGGTGCTATTGCCCTTGGGCATCCGCTGGGAATGAGCGGAGCGCGCATTACCTATTCGGCAGCACTGGAACTCAATAAAACCGGTAAGAAATATGCACTGGCCACCATGTGTATCGGTGTGGGACAGGGTTATGCTGTAATCCTTGAAAATGTAAACGTTTAGAATCAACTGATTTATAAATATTATAAGGGTGCAGAAGTTTCTGCACCTTTTTAATTTTAGAAAATTAGAGTCAGTAGCAACACGGGAAAATCAGAACCGCACCAGGTCAAAGCCAGGAAGAATACGAATTAAAAATATTGTCATTATAAATAATTAGTCAAAATAGGTTAATGACGACAAAATTTCTTAGCTTTACTATACTAACAGTTCATTATGAAGAATTACCGTTCGCTTTGTCCTCTGGCCCGGGGTCTTGATGTTTTTGGAGATAAATGGACCCTGCTCATCCTGCGCGACATTGCATTGTACGGTAAGACGACTTTTGGTGAACTTTCCAAAATGGAGGAAGGAATTGCGACCAATACGCTGGCGCAAAGACTGGAGAAACTGGTGAACCAGAAACTGCTGACAAAAACGAACAGCGAAACCAATAAACTCATTTACCATTACCGCATTACAGACAAAGGACGTGACCTGATTCCTGTGCTCCAAAACATCCTTCAATGGAGCGAAAAGCATCTGTTCGAACGCATAAATTAGCCTTGCTGATTTCCTTGACAAAAAAAGACTGCTCCCAGAGGAACAGTCTTTATTTTTTATAAGTGAAGTTTCTTAACCCAACACTTTAGCTACTGTAACACCGATATCTGCAGGAGAATCTACTACGTTAATACCGTTCTCACGCATAATGGCCATTTTTGCCTGCGCAGTATCTTCGTCGCCACCAACAATCGCACCTGCGTGACCCATTGTTCTTCCTTTAGGAGCAGTTTGACCTGCGATGAAACCCACAACCGGCTTAGTAGAACCGCTGGCTTTGTACCATCTTGCAGCTTCAGCTTCCAGGTTACCGCCAATTTCACCGATCATCACCACCGCTTCAGTTTCAGGGTCGTTAATGAAAAGTTCCAGAGCTTCTCTTGTAGTTGTTCCAATGATTGGGTCACCTCCTATTCCGATAGCTGTAGAAACACCGTAACCGGCTTTCACCACCTGGTCAGCAGCTTCGTAAGTAAGAGTTCCGGACTTGGAAACAATTCCTACTTTCCCTTTCTTGAAAACGAAACCTGGCATAATACCGATCTTAGCTTCATCTGAAGTGATGATTCCAGGACAGTTAGGCCCGATCAGACGGCAGTCTTTGTCAGCAAGGTAAGATTTCACTTTCACCATATCAGCAACAGGAATACCTTCAGTAATACAAACGATCACTTTGATACCTGCTTCAGCAGCTTCCATAATTGCATCAGCAGCAAACGCCGGCGGTACAAAAATGATGGATACATCAGCACCTGCTTTCTCTACAGTTTCGGCAACGGTATTAAAAACCGGTTTTCCCAAATGCTCAGAACCACCTTTACCTGGAGTTACACCACCAACTACGTTGGTTCCGTACTCAATCATCTGTTGTGCATGGAAAGTCCCTTCATTCCCTGTAAAGCCCTGTACGATTACTTTAGAATCTTTGTTTACTAATACTGACATGTTATATTGTTTAATTAATTACTTATTATTTTGGAAACACAAAAATACTCAATAATATTGGATTTTTTGTCGTGTTTACTACTATTTTGCCTGAAGATATCGATGGTTTATCCCTTTAGGCTATTTTAGATTTTTAATCTTCACCTCCCTTCTTAAATACTGCCTGAACTCCTCGGCCAACGGACCAAAGTAAGTTCCTTTCGGCAGGTCGCGGTTCACACCGGATTTTGCGAGCAGCACCGTTCCTGATGCCACACGAACGCCGGAGGCCATGCCTACCTGACCCCAAACAGTTACATCGTCTTCAATGATACAGCAACCGGCGATTCCGGTTTGTGAGGCAATAAGGACCCGCTTTCCAATCACCGTATCATGACCGATCTGGATCTGATTGTCAAGCACCGAACCTTCACCTATGACGGTTGAATCTGTAACTCCGCGGTCAATGCTGCAGTTATTGCCGATTTCAACGCGGTCTTCTATTACCACATTTCCAACCGAAATCAGCCTGTCGTAGTTGCCGTTCAGTTTTCTGTAATAAAAAGCGTCACCACCCAAAACCGTATTGGCCTGGATGATTACATCATCTCCGATCACAGTTCTGTCGCCAATGACCACATTTGGATAAATAATGCAGTTTTTGCCAATCCTGATCTCATTTCCAAGAACTGCGGAAGGGTGGATACGTGTACCCTCGCCAACCTCAATGTCGTGAAGTTCTTCCTGAAAATTAGAGATCTTCGTAAAATGCGTATTGATTACATTGAAATCCCGGAAAGGATCATCTGAAATCAAAAGAACCTTCCCCGGCGGACAATCCACTTCCTTATCAATAAGAATCACAGTTGCCGGCGAATTAAGTGCGGCATCGTAATACTTTGGGTGGTTTACAAATACGATTTCCCCATTTTTCACCCGGTGGATCTCGTTCGTTCCGTACACAGCAAAGTCTGCATCGCCAACCATCCGGGCGCCTGTTAACTGAGCAATATCTCCGAGGGTCTGAGGTTTGTTAAATGTCATTGATCAATTTTAGATTGGAATACGGTAGTTAGTACACCACCGAAGCTGAATTACTTAACGCGCTCCAGGTAGCTGCCGTCTTCAGTATTCACTTTAATCTTATCTCCCGCCTCAATAAACAGAGGCACCATAACACGTGCACCGGTTTCAACTATAGCATTCTTCAGTGCGTTGGTGGCTGTATTTCCTTTTACGCCAGGATCAGCCTCAACTACATCAAGGAAAACCGTTGGAGGGATCTCTGCAGAAAGTGGAGTCTCATCAGCATCTTTAAGGATAATGGTTACCTCCTCGCCTGCTTTCATGAACTGAGCATTCTCGATCATCTCCTTGTCCAGATAAATCTGGGCAAAATCGTCATTATTCATAAAGTGATATCCGTTATCGTCTTCATACAGATACTGGAACTTACGGGTGATCACCTTTACTTCATCAATTTTGTGACCTGCGGAAAAAGTGTTTTCAAGAACTTTACCGTTGGTTACGGATTTCATTTTAGTCCTTACGAAAGCGGGTCCTTTACCTGGTTTAACATGCAGAAATTCAATGATTTTAAAGATATCATTACTGAATTCAATGCACATTCCTTTTTTAATATCGTTGCTTGTAGCCATTAATTATTTAGTTTGTAAATTATTGTACTTCTTGGTGGGGTGGACTGATTACTTGTCCAAAATCTGTATTTGGAGAAGCTGACGTGCGGCAGGCACGTGTTCAACTGTTGCTCTGTTAGGGAAGGCCGGCATAAAATTTTCAATATGCTCGCCAACAAACAGACCGCGGTTCAGGGTGTTAAAGTTGTAGGTATTGCGTTTAAGTTCAGAAACATTTAAATTGATTTCGGAAACATAAAATGAACTGAAATTGCTTTCACTAAAGTTTTTTTTGGCAAAGTGTAAAACAGAATTCACATTTTTCTTCGCCAGCGAATCATTTGCCGCCTGAGTTATTAATGATAACTGCTGCGAAAAACCGATAACCGGTATAAAGAATAAAATAAATGCTGCTTTTTTCATTGGTATAATGCTATTCCTTGCCGGTGCCGTAACCCTTTACGATACCGCGTGGCGAATTTTTTATGAACTCCAGGATCTCGTCGCGCTCCACGGTAGGCAGCATTTCTTTTTCGATAAGACTTACGGCCTGTGACACGTTCATCTTCATCTGATATAGGTAACGGTAAATTTTCTGGATTTCAAATATCTTTTCATTGGTAAATCCCCGTCTTCTGAGACCTACTGAGTTGATACCGGCGTAGGACATCGGTTCACGTGCCACTTTAATATAGGAAGGAATGTCCTTACGTACCAAAGTACCACCCGAAATCATGACGTGCTTGCCCACCTTTCCGAACTGGTGAATGGCTGAAAGACCGCCCACTACGGTATGGTCACCAATTTCAACATGTCCGGCAATACCGCAGCCGTTTACGATGATGACGTTATTGCCGATAATGCAGTCGTGTGCGATATGTGATGTGGCCATAATCAGACAGTCATTTCCTAATTTGGTATAGCCGAGTGCCTTGGTACCGCGGTTGATGGTCACGGATTCGCGGATGGTAGTTCCGTCACCAATGATTACCTGAGTATCTTCGCCATCAAACTTAAGGTCCTGAGGAACGGCAGATATTACTGTTCCCGGGAAAATGCGGCAGTTCTTGCCGATGCGTGCGCCATCCATAATGGTCACATTAGGTCCTATCCAGGTGCCTTCA
>CAYXUO010000027.1:0-2910 GCA_964468335.1 uncultured Chryseobacterium sp.
CTCGCAATGACAGCCTTGTAAGTTTCGGAAATTTCGCTCGCCTCACTTTTTACTTTTTACTTCTCCCTTGGCTCTTGGCTCTTGGTTCTTGGCTCTTTGTTCTTTTCTCTTTTTTCACCTCTGTCATCTCGTCCTCGACGAGATCTCTTCCGACACCGTCGGAAGCCTTGGTTACCATTTTCACCCCGCCACTGCCAGCAGATAGCATACCTACGGCACGCCCATACTCCTGCCTAATTCCCTTCTACACAGATGATGTTCCTACGGAACCTTATTTCCATTACTCCACAACTTTACACTTTTACACCTCAACACCTTAACTACTCAACGACTTTACAACTTTACAACTCAACGACATTACCTTCTAACCTCCTAACCTTCTAACAGAATCTACTTTGGGCTTGCCGCGTCGCTTCCTTCGTCCGCTCCTCGCAAAGACGTCCTTGATAGGGCCTGGTGAAGATAATATCACTCAAACAC
Source organism: uncultured Chryseobacterium sp. (assembly GCA_964468335.1). Taxonomy (GTDB): domain Bacteria; phylum Bacteroidota; class Bacteroidia; order Flavobacteriales; family Weeksellaceae; genus Marnyiella. The sequence goes on from CAYXUO010000027.1 coordinate 481, forward strand.
TCCGCCACATCAACGTCCCTTTGGGCCCCTTAATAAACTTTGTGCCCTTTGTGGTTAATAGATCCCTGCAACCGGGTAATTAGAATGTCACCCCTCTGGGGTTCTTTGTAATCGTACTTTTATTATCTATAAAAATGACACCCCTTCGGGGTTCCGGAACCTTAAAAATGGAAAACTGCAAATCGTCAACTGCAACACATCTACATGGCTATTACTGCTACATTGGTACATTGCTACATTGTTACATGCCCATATCTCACCTCTAAAATCTAACATCTAGAATCTGATGTCGGATATCTGTCCGTACCTTTCACTTCACGTCCTTGACTCACTTTTTACTTTTGCCTTTTTCCTTGGCTCTTTCCCCTTTCCCCTTTCCTCTTTCCTCTCCTCCAACCAAGCAGGCAAACTTTTTGTACTCCGCTACCAAATCAAATCCGATCTCACCCTATCATAAATCCCCGCCATATTTTTGGCGCGCTCACTCATGTTTCACTTTTAAACCAAAACAATATGGCACTGGACGAATACCGTAAAAAACGCTCTAAAGAAAAAACCCCTGAGCCATTTGGGGGGAAATCCACCGGAAAGGAACTTCACTTTGTGGTTCAGAAACACGATGCCTCGCATCTGCATTACGACTTCCGGCTGGAGATGGACGGCGTGCTGAAAAGTTGGGCTGTTCCCAAAGGGCCCTCACTTGATCCCTCAGTAAAGCGGTTGGCCATGATGGTGGAAGATCACCCTTTTGATTACCGCAATTTTGAAGGTGCGATTCCGAAAGGCCAGTACGGCGGCGGCACCGTCATAGTATGGGATGAGGGCACTTATCTGCCTGCTGAACCCGAAAAAAGCCGTAAGAAACAGGAGCAGCAACTGTTGGAACAACTGAAAGCGGGGAAAATTAAATTTACGCTTAACGGCACAAAGCTAAAGGGCGAATTTGCATTGGTCAAAGCGCACGGCCGTGGTGATAACGGTTGGCTACTGATGAAGCTAAACGAAAAATATGCCGACACGGAAGATGTAACTCTAAAAAACCGTTCGGTACTTTCTGATAAAACAATAGCGGAAATGGAAGAGGCCCCGGTGGAAGTGTACGGTCAGAAGAAAGCCAAAAAAGCTAAAGCTGAAACTGAAGCAAAGACTGCCTCCAAAACTTCAAAAAAGAAAACTGCCGAAACCGAAAAGAGTAAACCTGCGGTAAAGAAGCCTGCGAAATCTGTGGAGAAATTGCTGGCGAAGGTCCCTAAGCAGCCCTTTTATACGGAGCTTGCCCCCATGCTGGCTACACTGGTGGATAAACCCTTCGACAGTGACGAATGGCTCTATGAAATTAAGTGGGACGGTTACCGCGCGGTGGCCTTTATGAATAATGGTGCAGTGACCCTGAAATCTCGCAACAACAAAAGCTTCAGCGAAAAATTCTATCCGGTACAGGAGGAACTGACAAAACTTAAAATGGATGCCGTGCTGGACGGCGAAATTGTGGTCCTGGACAAAGACGGTAAAGCTGCCTTCGGCACACTCCAGAACTGGCGCAGCGAATCCGATGGGGAACTGGTTTACTACGTTTTCGACCTGCTGTGGTATCAGGGCAGGGACTTGAAAGCACTTCCTCTAACTGACCGGCGCGCAATCCTTTCGCAGATTTTGCCTAAGTCAGACCGAATTATGCTCAGTCAGGAGTTTCATACCTCGGGAATTGAATTTCTGGAAGCTGCCCGGAATATGGATATCGAAGGCATAATGGCCAAGCGTAAGGACAGTGTGTACCAGACCAAAAACCGAACGAAAGACTGGCTGAAGATCAAAGCCAACAAAAGGCAGGAGGTGGTTATAGGTGGATTCACAGTGAATGACGGTACAAAAAAAGCGTTCAGCAGCTTGTTGGTGGGTGTCTATGAAGGCAGGAAACTCGTGTACAGCGGGAAGGTAGGCACAGGCTTCAACGCAAAGACACAGAAGGACATGATGAATCTCTTCAAACCGCTGATCACGGATAAGCATCCCTTTACCGAGGAGCCTGATGTAAACAAACCTTCCCGTTTCCGGCACAATCCACCGAATGCCACAGTTACCTGGTTAAAACCTAAACTGATTTGCGAGGTGAGTTACGCCGAGCTTACAGCAGACGGCATAATGCGTCATCCCTCCTTCAAAGGGATGCGTTCCGATAAAAAACCCGGGCAGGTAGTTCTGGAGCAGGAAAAACCGCTGCAGGAATTGGTGCCCGAAGCGGAGCCTATCGTCACTGCACGGAAAGATCCGGGTAGGAAAACCCTTCTGAATCCTAAAGAAAAGACTCAGGTAAAGAAAGTAAGCGGCCACGAGCTGAAATTTACCAATTTAAATAAGGTGTTCTGGCCCGATGACAAGATTACAAAACGTGATCTGATTAATTACTACTACCGCGTCGCTCCCTTTATC
>CAYXUO010000027.1:2920-20008 GCA_964468335.1 uncultured Chryseobacterium sp.
CCCTTTATCCTCCCATATCTGAAAGACAGACCGCAAAGTATGAACCGCTTTCCGGACGGCATTGAGGGTGAAGGTTTCTACTATAAAGATGTTTCCGGAAGCGCGCCTTCGTGGGTGAAAACTTTCGACTATACCAGCGACTCGGATAAACGTGCCCGAAAGTATCTTGTAGGTACGGACGAAGCTGCACTGCTGTATATGGCAAATTTGGGATGTATTGAGATGAACCCGTGGAATTCCACAATAAAGAAACCGGATAATCCCACCTACTGTATTCTGGATCTGGACCCCGATAAAAATTCATTTAATGATGTAATCAAAACCGCTCAGGTTACCCGGCAGCTTTTGGATGATCTCGATATTCCTTCATACTGCAAGACCAGCGGTTCCACAGGTCTCCACATCTACATTCCGCTCAATAACAAATATTCCTATGAAGAGTCAAAGGAATTTGCCCGGCTTCTGGTAACGGTCGTGCAGGGTGAGCTTCCTGACCTTACAAGTATCGAAAGGATCATTAAAAAACGCGAAGGCAGGATCTATCTTGATTTTTTGCAGAACCGCCCACATGCCACCATTGCCGCACCTTACTCCCTGCGGCCTAAACCGGGGGCGACTGTGTCAATGCCGCTGCATTGGGACGAAGTAAGGAAAGGTCTGAAGATGAACGATTTTACCATTTTTAATGCGCTGGAGCGGATGGAAAGTGAAGGCGATATCTTCAAACCCGTGTTAGGCAAAGGGATCGACCTGAAGAAGGTATTGAAAAAACTGGAAGGGCTTTAGCTCTTCTTTTTTTGTCCTGAGCTTCAGCAGGAAATCATAGCTGCACCATTTAATGGTCACAGCGAAAATTTACGCTGTACTGCCGCTCCACTTTCTGAAAATAGTATCTTTGTAAAAATTTATTTTTCTATGCTGGTTATCGGAATTGCAGGCGGAACAGGATCGGGTAAGACAACCGTGGTCAATAAAATTATGCAGCAGCTGAACACTGAAGGGGTCAATGTGCTTTCGCAGGACAATTATTACCATGATAACCAGTCACTTACTTTGGCCGAAAGGGAGGTCCTGAATTACGATCATCCTAAATCAATAGATTTTGACCTGCTCCTTAATCATGTACAGATGCTGAAAAACAATCAGCAGATCGAGCAGCCCATTTATTCGTTTGTCACTCACTCCAGAACAGGTGATCACGTGGTGGTGGAACCCCGGAATGTCCTTATTGTGGAGGGAATTTTGGTCCTTACCAATCCTGAACTGCTTAAGGAATATGACCTGAAGGTTTTTGTACATGCCGACTCCGACGAAAGGCTGATCCGCCGCATCCGCCGCGATACGCAGGAAAGAGGGCGGGATCTGCAGGAAGTACTGCACCGTTATCAGAATACGCTGAAGCCCATGCACCAGGAGTTCATTGAACCATCAAAGAATGAGGCAGATCTTATTATTCCCAACATGAAACACAACACGGTAGCCATTGACTTTCTTTCTACGGTAATCAATAACTCACTTAAAAAAGTACATTGAAATGGAGAAGAACGACCCGCTGATAAAACCCATAAGACCCAAATCTCCGCTGGAGAAATTCATGCGGAAGTACATTATTGACAAGTATTTCGTAACCGTCTTCAGTTTTCTGGTCTGGATGGTTTTCTTCGACAGTACCTCTTTTTTAGTCATAAACGAACTCAATACCGAGATCAATAAGTATGAAGAACAGTTGGACTATTACCAGTCGGAGTACCGGAAAAATGATGAGTTCTACCGTAAACTCATGAATAATAAAGATGAAAAGGAAAAGTACGCCCGCGAAAATTATTTCATGAAGAAACCGAATGAAGAGATATTCATCCTGGTGGTAGACAGTTCCAACCTAAAGAAAAAGTAGCCCTAACAGAATTATTAAATTCAAATAAACATCAGAATGTTTGCAAAGACCACACTCAGTGACTGGGAAAATTTAGTTCAGAAACAGCTTAAGACAGAAGATATTTATTCCGTTCTGCAGAAAGAAAATCTGGAGGGCATCACCGTTAGGCCTTATCATGCCGCGGTGCAGAATCCGCTCTCGCTGTTGCCCAAAGTGGAGGAGTCTACTCAGTTGGTATCACGGTACGCCGAAAGTCTGGAAGAAGATGTCATCGCTTTTCTGTTGGACATGAATGTTGAAAACCTGGAGGAGAAAAATATTTACATTAACAATAAGGAACTTGCCGAGCATATCTCGCCGGAGGAAACCAACAGTTATTACTCTTTGATAGATATTTTTTCTGAAACTACCGGTGAAATGGACGGGCAGTTGGGAACGGAACTGTTGGCAAAAGCTTTTAACAGGAATATTTGTGTTGATGTTTCTCTGCATCAGAACGCCGGGGCCGCAATTTACCAACAATTGGGAATCGCGCTGGCCAAGGCAAAGGATCTGGCTGAGGTGTATGGTTCCGAAGTTCTGGACAAACTGGTTTTCCGCTTTGCGGTTAGTGCCAACTTTTTCTTCGAAATTGCCAAGATTCGCGCCTTCAAACTGGTATTTGCTCAGTTGGCAAAAGAATTTGACTTGCAAAGTATTCCCTATATTTTTGTGGAGACCTCCCTTCGTAACAAATCCACAAATGATCCCGAAAACAACCTGATCCGATCCACCGTGGAACTGTCGGCGGCAATGATAGGCGGTGCCGATGCGGTGTTTTCCAATGATTACTTGTTAGAGAGCGGGACATCTCTTTCAACAGAGATTTCCTTTAAACAGCAGATTGTCCTGGCTTACGAAAGCATTATTAATGTTTTTGAAGACGGCGCCAATGGCAGCTATTATGTGGAAGACATTACCCGACAGCTCGCAGACAAATCCTGGGCATTCTTTCTTCAGACAGAACAGTCTGGTGGCTATTCTGAGATAATGAGAAATGGTGAACTGCAGAAGCTGATTTACGCACAGGCTGTTGAAGAGCAGAAATGGCTGGAAGAAGGCCGTCTGAAACTGATTGGTGTAAACATGTATCCCAAACTGGAAAAGACCGGAAACGCGGAAGACCTTTACCATCCGGGCGAAATCCGTGCGGTAAGGCTGGCGCAGATGTTTGAGTGATTTTCTGCATTACAAAATGGTAAAAACAGTTTTCCTTTGCAGTTGCCCGGTTTTTTCGGTGGACTTCATCTATTATGCTTAGAAAAGAGATTCAGGACTATATCCGTGCGAACATTAATACAGATCTGCCTGCTTTATTGCTCAGGAAATCTCCTTTCGCCGATTTTTCTATTCAGGAAATTGCACAGCAGGTAAAAGGTCTGAAAGTGGCCGCAAGAAAATTTCCCTTTCTACTCAAAGAGGGTATACAGTTTCCGCCCGGTCTCAACTTGGAGCAGGCTTCGTCTCAGTCTACGGGCCAATTTAAAGCCCGCGGTTTGCAGGGTGAAAAATATCTGGACCTTACTGCCGGTTTCGGCATCGATGCCTGGTTTATGTCGGAAAAGTTCAGTGAAATCACACTTGTGGAAAAAAATGGGGAGCTGCTAAAGCTGGTACAGCAAAACTGGCAGCTGCTTGGCCGGGAGGCAAATTTCGTTAATGATTCGCTGGAATCATTTCTGAAGCGAAACCGGGAGAGATTTGAGGTGGTTTATCTGGATCCGGCCCGGCGTGATGAACATAAGAACAAAAAATTCCTGCTGGAAGACCTTTCACCCAACCTGCTGGACATTCAGGAAGATTTGTTCAGGATTTCGGATCATATCATCATTAAACTTTCGCCTCTGATTGACATTTCGTATTTGTTGGGTACTGTTCGGAACATCAGCAAAATCCAGATTATAGCGGTTCGCAACGAGGTGAAGGAATTGGTGCTTCAGCTTAATAGCACTTCAGCCGGGGTGCCACGGATTGAGGCGGTAAACCTGGAGACTTCCGAACCATTGTTTGAATTTAACGCAGGCGATGAGGCTTATTGCACACCGGAATATTCGGGACCCGCACAATATCTGTATATGCCCAGCACGGCTGTTCTGAAATCCGGCGCCTTCAACCTGGCGGCTTCGAGGTTTGGATTGAAAAAACTGCATCCCAATACCCATTTGTACACGTCGGAAAACAAATTTGAAAACTTCCCGGGCAGGGTACTGCAGGTGGAACAGCTGGAGCCAAAGTCTATTATGAAGGGCGGAAAATTCAATATTGTCTCTAAGAATCATCCTTTGACTCCCGACCAAATCAGAAAAAAATATAAGATATCCGACGGCGGCAGCCGGTATCTGATATTTACACAATCCGTGCAGGGGAAAATAATCCTGAAATCAATCTAAAAGTTTTGTTACAGGTGGCAAAATTTCTTATTTTTGATGCCTATAATCCAGGAAGAAATATAATTATGAAAAAATTGGTATTGGTACTGTTTGTTGCAGGCTTGGCTATGAGCTGTAAAAAAGTACAGGCAGGTGGAAATCAGGGCGTTTTGAGATTGGAAGAAGGTGTAGACCGCTACGATGCTCATGAAAACAGAGCACCACTTCCTGCGGCAGAGACTGCAGCGCCGTCTGCTGTGGATACCCTGGCTACAGCTCCGGAAACCGGAATTATCAGTGACTCTGCGGGTGTGCAAACAAGCCAGACACGTTAATCTGCACCACGCAGCTTATCAGAAAAAGACCAATGCCTTGCCTACGCGGGGCATTTTTTTTATTTTTACGAATCAGATGTCAGATGTCAGATGTCAGATGTCAGATGTCAGATGCAAGATGCAAGAAGCCAGTTGCAAGAAGCACCAATCTAACCTTTTAGCAATTTAACAGTTTAACAACTTAACGCTTTAACGACTTAACGGTTGTACGACTTAACGGTTGTACGACTTTACACCTCAGCAACCCAACAACCCAACAACTCAAAGAAATATGCAAGAAACCCTCACCTACATTAACGAAAACAAAAAGCGCTATCTGGACGAGCTTTTTGAACTCCTGAAAATTGCCTCCATATCGGCAGATCCTGCTTATAAGGATGAAGTCCTGAAATGTGCGGAAGTTTGCGCCGACCATTTAAGGAATGCCGGCGCCGACAAAGTAGAGGTTTGCCAGACCGAAGGCTACCCCGTAGTTTATGGCGAAAAGTTGATAGGCAAAGACCTTCCGACGGTTTTGGTGTACGGTCATTACGACGTGCAGCCACCAGATCCGCTCGAACTGTGGAACAAACCGCCTTTTGAACCTTATGTGGAAAAAACAGACCTGCATCCGGACGGTGCCATTTTCGCACGGGGAGCTGCCGATGATAAAGGACAGTTCTTCATGCACATCAAGGCTTTTGAGGCTATGATGAAAACCAATACGTTACCCTGCAACGTAAAATTCATCATTGAAGGTGAGGAAGAAGTAGGTTCCAAAAGCCTGGGCGATTTTGTAAATGAATATAAAGAAAAACTTTCCTGCGACTGCATTCTGATTTCTGATACCAGCCTGTACTCCACGGAGCAGCCTACGGTGACTACCGGCTTGCGCGGCCTGAGCTATGTGGAAGTAGAGGTGGAAGGACCTAACAGAGACCTTCATTCCGGACTCTATGGTGGTGCCGTACCTAACCCAATCCATGTGCTGAGCCGTATGATTGCCGGTTTGATAGATGAGAACGGTCACATCACCATTGACGGTTTTTATGATAATGTGGAGGAGGTGTCCGCAGAGGAGCGTGCGCTGATGAACAAACTGAAGGACGATCAGGAAGCTTTTAAATCCTCAATCGGACTTAGTGGAGTAGAAGGTGAGAAGGGTTTCACCACGCTGGAGCGTACTTCGATCCGTCCTACTTTGGACTGCAACGGTATTTGGGGCGGTTATACCGGCGAAGGTGCCAAGACCGTAATTCCGTCTAAAGCTTTTGCCAAAATTTCCATGCGTCTTGTGCCGTATCAAACTCCGGAGGAGATCACCGAAAAGTTTACGAAATATTTTGAGAAAATTGCTCCCGCTAATGTAAAGGTGAAGGTGAATCCACATCATGGTGGTATGCCTTACGTTTTACCAAGCGATACAAAAGAATTTGCCGCTGCCAAAGAAGCCATGGAGACTGCATTCGGAACAGAGGTGCTGCCCTTCCGCAGTGGAGGAAGTATCCCGATTACGGCCATGTTTGAAGAAGTCCTTGGGGCTAAATCTGTACTGATGGGCTTTGGTCTGGCCTCCGACGCGATTCACTCGCCAAACGAACACTATGGACTTTATAATTTTTACAAAGGCATAGAAAGTATCCCGCTTTTCTTTCAGAACTATGCTAAAGGATAAGGGCACTTTTTCTAAGGACAAACCCGGCTGTTGTGCTGGGTTTTTAACTTTTAGAAATGAAATGGTGAGTACCTGACATTTATTTACAAAAGGCAAAAAAAAACTTTCGCACACCTGCGTTTTTTGTCTTAATTTAGCAATCAAAATAATTTAAAATAAAAAATATGAAAAAAGTTTTATCCTCTCTGTTACTTACTTCTGCAACAATGATGATGTTTGGACAGGTAATTCTTAACGAAAATTTTAACGCTTTAACTACGGGTAATCTGGGAACGAATGTTGCCGGTACAGCTGCCGGCCAAAACGGATGGCTTACTTTAGGGGGCGCTAATGCTGATTATCAGGTTACCACAATTGATGCACCACATGGAAAATCCCTTCAGATCGCGGGATATAACAGTTTCGACGCGGTGAATACAGCTTTGAACGGCCGGATAGCAGCCCAGTTATCTACCGTAACCGCAGCAACAGGAAATAATATCGTACAGGTGAAGTTCGAGTTGTTTACGGGAAACTCTGCCGGAGCAGGAACAGCGCAAATGAGAGTTTGGGGCATGGATGGAACAACATCCCGCACCATCGGCGGCTATGTGTATAATTATGCCACTAAAACATTAACCGGACTTGCAACCGCTAATAATTTAGTACCACCCTCTCCACCTACTACCACCACTCCGTTGGGTCCGGTAACCTATACCTTTAATCTGGCTGCTGCACCAGGTGTAGTGTTAGCTGCGAATACGTGGTATACTCTTATTTATGAGTATAATGCTACCACAGGTGTTTCTACCTGGAGACATCCGGCAGGCGCAGGTTCTACGTCAAGTACCAGCACAAGTTATTCATTGATCACAGGAATGACGGCAGAAGATATTTATTTCTACAATAATTCTTCAGCAACAAATACGGTAAGTAATGTGATTGGTGTGGATAATATCTTGGCGCAGTTTGGTACCGCCGCTACTTTTGCAACAGATGACGTAATTAACGCAGTAGACGTAAAGGGAAGTCTGGTAATCTATCCAAATCCAACTTCAGACATCCTGAACGTGAAAACCGATTCCAAAATCAATGCGGTTTCCGTAGTGGACATGGCGGGAAGGAAGATCAATGTGAAATTAGATGGCGATAAAGTTGATGTAAGCACTCTTTCCGTAGGAACGTACTTGATCAATGTTGAGACTAAAGACGGAATCTCAACTGAGAAATTTATTAAAAAATAGTTTTTTTACAACCTGAATTTTTAGAGCCTGATGTAATGTCAGGCTTTTTAAATTTAAATATATTCTGGTATTTGGCTGTTAAGTTAAACTGTGCTATTTTTATCACTAAATTTTATACATATTCAACATGAAAAAAACATTACTTTCTTTATTTGTACTTGCCTCACTGGTGAGTACTGCGCAGGTTCACAGCAGCAACTTTGAACCAACACTAGGTCCTTTATCTAATTGGACTTTATATAATGTAGATGCCAAAACGCCTGCTGCTCAGGTTGCCTACGTGAATAATGCGTGGATTCAACGCATCGTGGAGTTTGATAATAGTGTTGCCTTAAGTACATCATGGTATACTCCCGCGGGTGCATCCAATGACTGGATGGTTTCGCCGGCAATCACACTTCCCGCCGGAACTAACAGTCTATACTGGCATGCACGATCTTATGATCCTACTTATAAGGAATCTTATAAAGTCTATGTTTCCACCACCGGAAATGCTGTGGCAAATTTTACTACGCCATTACTTACGGTAAATGGTGAAGAAGTTACGTGGCAAAATAAAAGTCTGGATTTGAGTGCCTTCAGTGGACAGACTGTTTATATTGCTTTCCAGAATTTTTCTAATGATTCATTCCTGGGCGCTATTGATAATGTTCATGTTATTAATGGTGTGAGCCCTAATGTTGGCCGCGCAATTACAACTTCAGGAATTACCAGAACGCAGGGTACTATTAACTGGACTGCTGCAACAGGGGCTACTGGTTATGATTACTCCTTTGGTGCTCCGGGTCATACACCTTCAGTAAGCGGATCTACAACTGCTGCAACATTAAATCAAACATTTTCCGGTCTTGTTGCTAATTCGCGTTATCAATATTTCGTAAGAAGTAAAAATGGAGCTACCAATGGCGGTTGGGTAGGCCCATATTCCTTGTTTACGGCGCATGGACCCTCTGCAGCGAGCCCTTATCCTTATAGTTTTGACAATACTGCTGCAGGATTTTATCAGAATGATGGATGGTCCGGCGGCTGGTCAACTAATGCAACAGTTGGCAACCCGCAGGCAGGGCCACAAATGGTTTTTTCTAATTCCAGTACAGTGGCCGCTACACCAACCAACAATTACCTCTACACAAGACCATTGCATTTAGTTGCTGGAGAATCCTATACGATGTCTTTTTACCTAAGAAATTTTGGTGCGGCACCAATAGCACCTCAAAGCATTGCACTTAAAGTAGGGGCAGAAAATACGCCAGCTGCGCAAACCACTACAGTGTGGAGCTCCACCACTTTTGCTGCAACAACCTGGACCCAGTTTACAGCAACGTATGTTCCAACTACAACAGGTACCCATTACTTCAGTTTCCACCACACAACGCCAGGTGCGACTGCTGGTGTTTCATTAGGATTGGATACGTTTAATCTTACTACCACAGCAGTTTTAGGAACAGATGAGGTTAAAAACATTAGTAGCAAACAGCTAACAGTTTATCCAAACCCAACTTCAGACATCCTGAACATTAAAACGGATTCCAAAGTTAATGCGGTTTCAGTGGTAGATATGTCTGGTAGAAGCATCAAGGTGAAATTAGATGGCGATAAAGTTGATGTAAGCACGCTTCCGGTAGGAACGTACTTAATCAATGTTGAGACTAAAGACGGGATTTCTACAGAGAAATTCATAAAGAAATAGTCCTGATCAAGACAATGCGAAACGCCTCCTTTTGGGGGCGTTTTTTGTTATTTTAAGAACCAGTATTAGTTTGACAAATATTTTAATAATTTTACTTTTACAAATAATTATAAAATGAAAAAAATTCTACTATCTCTGGCCCTTATTGCAAGCGGCAGCAGTGCTTTTGCGCAGATCACTCTTTTTGAGGATGGTTTTGAAACATATACAGATTTCGCAATTACCGGTTTTGGCGGCTGGAACACTTTGGATTTAGACGGCTTGCCAACCTACACTGGCGGAACAACGGGGACTCCGACATGGCCAAATGCCGGGGCTCCGCAAGCTTTTATGATTTTCAATCCAAGTACAGCAGGTGTTACAAATAATGCTGTTGCAACAACTGCGGATAACGAAGTACGTAATTTTGACCCTCACGGAGGCTTGAAGTACGCCGCTTCCTGGTCTGCAGTACCGTCTACAACTGGTGGCGCTACATCAAACAATGACTGGCTGGTTTCCCCACCAATTACAATGGGAACCACAGGTAACAGCCTTTCCTTCTGGGTAAAGTCTCTTTCAAACACTTATGGTCTGGACAAATACCGAGTAGGCGTTTATGTAGGTAGCGGTACACCTACGGGATCTGCAGACTTCACCTATATTTCAGGCCCAACAGTTTTGTCGGCGCCGTACACGGCATGGGAGCAGAAGACCTATTCTTTGGATACGTACGCTGGTCAGACGGTAAGAATTGGTATCCAGGCTGTATCTGCCGATATTTATATGCTGATGGTGGACGATTTTAAAGTGACGGCTACTGCAGTAATGGCTACTTCAGAGGTTGATGATCTTAGAAGTTCTGTAACTGTTTATCCTAATCCTACTTCAGATTACCTGCTGCTTGGCACCAAAGGCCGTTTGACAAATGTTTTTGTATCGGATATGTCCGGCAGGAAAATCAGTGTTTCCGTTACAGACAATAAAGTGAATGTACGGTCGCTTCCTGCAGGTACTTATATTTTAAGTGCCGAAACAGAAGAAGGTATGGTAAGTAAAAAGTTCATTAAAAAATAAAGTAAAAGCTTTGTAAATTGAATTCCGCACATTTTGTGCGGATTTTTTTTTATTGATTATGGCTGCTGTGGGACAACAGGAGTTTTAACCCCAGCCTAACGCATTCCGGTAATAAGTCTCTTAAAATTGCTCCGTTCCAGAGCCTTTTTCCTATCTTTAGGCCACCAAAATTTAAACTATGTTTCAAGATAAAGTGGCCTATATCACGGGCGGAACCAAAGGTATTGGTTTCGGTATCGCCGAAGTTTTGATAAAAAACGGAATCAGAGTAGCGGTTTCCGGCAGAAAACAGGAAGATGCTGAAGAGGCAGCCAAAATCCTTTCTGATGACGGTACAATGGCATTCGGTATTGCTTCAGACGTTCGGAATTTTGCGGACGAGCAGCAGGCCGTGGCCGAAATCATCAATAAATTCGGCAGATTGGATTACGTTATTGCCAATGCCGGTCTGGGTGTATTCAAACCGATAGACCAAATGGAACTGGAGGACTGGAACAGCATGATAGAAACCAACCTGACCGGTATTTTCCACACCCTGAAAGCTTCAGTAGAAGAACTCAAGAAAACCGAAGGTTATTATATTACCATCTCAAGTTTGGCCGGGACCAACTTCTTTGAAAACGGTGCCGGTTACAATGCCTCAAAATTCGGTGCGGTAGGTTTTACACAGGCGCCATGATCGATCTGCGTAAGTACAATATTAAGGTTTCCACCATTATGCCGGGGTCAGTATCCACCAACTTCAACGGAAACGAACCATCGGAAAAAGACGCCTGGAAAATTCAGCCCGAAGATTTGGGTGAACTCATAATGGATATCCTGAAAATGAATCCGCGTACCTTACCAAGTAAGATTGAGATTAGACCCTCTAAACCAAACAGTTAATTATGTAATAAATATTATTCCGCATGGTACTATGCATGCATAATATTTATTTTTTTTAACTTAGCAAAAATAAAAATCATAACTGGGAACCTTAAAGGTTCCAAATTATAAAATAACTTTCAACATGAAAATATTAGTTTGTATCAGTAGTGTTCCGGATACTACTTCCAAAATTAATTTTACAGCAGACAAATCTGCATTGGACAAGAACGGGATCCAGTGGGTAATCAATCCGCTGGATGAGTTTGCATTAACCAAGGCAGTTAAGCTGCAGGAATCCCAGGGCGCTACTGTAACTGTACTTAATGTAGGTGACGCCGGTACTGAGCCTGTAATCCGTAAAGCACTGGCGATTGGTGCCAACGATGCTGTCCGAATCAATGCTGAACCAAAAGACAGTTTTTCTGTAGCTAAAGAAATCGCTGCGGTGGCTGAAGCGGGCGGTTACGATCTTATCCTTTGCGGAAGGGAATCCATTGATTATAATGGCGGCGCCGTTCCGGGAATGGTGGCACAGCTGCTTAACAAGCCGTTTGTTAACGCCTGCGTTGGTCTGGAAGTGAACGGTACAGAAGCACAGGCGGTTCGCGAAATTGAAGGTGGAAAGGAAACCATTTCTGTAAAGTTACCTGCGGTGATCGCCGGTCAGAAAGGTATGGTAGACGAGAAAGAACTTATTATACCAAACATGAGAGGTATCATGTCCGCAAGGACCAAGCCTTTGCAGGTTCAGGAAGGTACAGCTTCACAGGCAAAAGTGGAAGGTGTTTCCTATGATTCAGTACCTGCCAGAGCTGCCGTGAAAATGGTGTCGCCGGACAATATTGATGAACTTGTAAGACTGCTGCACGAAGAGGCAAAAGTGATCTAATTCAGAGAAATTAATTTTTAAAAAGATTTAAAATGGCAATATTCGTATATGCAGAAAATATAAACGGAGTTTATAAGAAAGCCGCTTTTGAAGCTGTTTCTTATGCTAAAGCTGTCGCTGAACAAATGGGCGATACAGTGACCGCAGTTTCCGTGAACCCGACTGATGCATCAGATTCATTATATAAATATGGTGCAGATAAAGTCATCAACATTAAAGATGACGGACTTAAGAATTTCAGCGCACGTGCTTACGCCGAGGCAATGAATACTGTTGCTGAAGGTAATGTAATTGTTTTCCCACACACTACAGATGCTTCTTCGGTAGCACCCATGCTGGCGGTGATGAAGGATTTTGCACTGATTACCAATGTACTTGAGGCCCCGGAAAGCACTTCACCATTTCAGGTGAAGAGAAGAGCCTTCTCCGGCAAAGGTTTTATGCATGCAAAAGCTGAAGGGCAGGGCGTGATCATCACTGTTTCCCAGAATGCATTCGGTGTTAAGGAAAATGCTGTGGCAGGAACAGAGGAAGCTAAAGACCTAACGATTGCAAATGAAGATACCAAAGTACTTTCTCATGAGCAGAGTTCAGGAAAGCTGGACCTTAAAGAAGCTGAAGTTGTAGTATCGGCTGGCCGCGGGATGAAGGGCCCGGAAAACTGGGGTATGATTGAAGATCTGGCAAACACTTTGGGTGCAGCCACGGCCTGCTCCAAGCCAGTGTCCGATATCGGCTGGAGACCTCACTCCGAGCACGTGGGCCAAACCGGTAAAGCAATTTCGCCTAACCTGTATATCGCAGTAGGAATTTCAGGAGCTATACAGCATCTTGCTGGGGTAAACTCCTCCAAGACGATTGTGGTAATTAACAGTGATGCGGAAGCTCCTTTCTTCAAATCGGCAGATTATGGAGTGGTGGGCGATGCATTCCAGATTATCCCAGCGCTTACAGAAAAGATTAAAGCATTGAAAGGGTAGATGAACCCGTTATTATAAACAGAGTCCGGCCATGTCCGGACTTTTTTTATCTGGGCCTGAAACCAAAGTTTCAGATTAAATATTAAATTTAATTATATTTGTGCTTATGGATCTAAAGCAACTCGTCATACGCGGAATTTCATACAGCCAGACGCAGTCAGGTGCCTATGCGCTGCTGCTGGAGCACGAAGAAACCAATGTGAAACTTCCGGTGGTGATAGGAAATTTTGAGGCGCAGTCTATTTCCCTGGGTTTGGAAAAGGACATACATCCGCCCCGGCCGCTTACCCATGACCTGTTTGCCAAGTTTATAACAGACACAAAGCATTCCATTGCATCCGTCATCATCTATCAGATTGTGGACGGTGTTTTCTTTTCAAATATTAATCTTCTGAATGATGAAACCGGCCAGGCAGTGGTTTTGGACGCCAGGACTTCCGACGCTGTAGCAATGGCTGTGCGGTTTGATGCTCCTATCTTCACCACGGAAGATGTTCTTAGTGAAGCCGGGATTCTGCTTGAGATAGAGGAGAAGCGGCCTGAAGATCCCGAATTCAGCGAGTTGGTTTCGGACCAGTCCCTGAGTTCGCTGTCCATGGAGGACCTTCAGAAACTACTGGAGGACGCAGTAAAGGATGAAGACTTTGATACCGCCATGGAAATCCAGGAGGAGATCAAAAGAAGGAAAAAGAAAATTGAATAATCATACTGACTTTATGAATTTAAAATTAAGACTCACCATCCTGAGTTTTCTGCAGTTTTTTGTGTGGGGAGCCTGGCTTACAACTTTGGGTACCTACGGGTTCTCCTACAAACAGTGGAGTGGTGCGGAGTTCGGAGCCGTATTTTCTACGCTGGGAATAGCGTCCATATTTATGCCGGCACTTATGGGAATTGTTGCCGATAAATGGATTAATGCCGAAAAACTGTACGGAACACTACATATTCTGTATGGCCTGACACTCTTTTTGCTGGCACAAACCGATGATCCCACCACCTTTTTCTGGATTCTGCTTATCGGGATGTGTTTCTATATGCCTACGTTATCACTTTCAAACTCCATTTCCTATAAATTACTGAAGGACAGTCATTATGATGTGGTAAAGGTTTTTCCACCCATCCGGGTTTGGGGAACCATTGGATTTATCGTGGCCATGTGGTGTACCAATATTTTCAGTGATGAGCAGTCGTTTTCCTCCTTTGGAATTACTGTAGGACAGTCTGTTGCCGATCTTCTTGGAAACTCACTTAATGCGAACCAGTTTTATTTTGCCGGTATATTTGCGGTCGTTTTAGGGATCTTCGCTTTTTTCCTTCCCAAATGTCCCCCACCCAGACTCATTAGCAAGGATGCTACTGTCGTACAAAAATTAGGTCTGGATGCCTTTAAACTTTTCAAGGAAAGGAAAATGGCCCTTTTCTTTGTTTTTTCTATGTTTCTGGGGGCGGCACTGCAGCTAACGAATATGTATGGTGATACTTTTCTGAAGGACTTCGGAGCAGTGGAGGCGTTCAAAGATTCGGCGGTGGTTCAGTACTCCACCATGATCATTTCAATTTCACAGATTTCGGAAACGCTTTTCATTCTTGCCATTCCTTTTTTCCTTTACAAATTCGGTATTAAAAAAGTGATGCTGATCTCAATGATCGCCTGGGTACTACGTTTTGGATTCTTTTCTTTCGGAGCGCCAGAAGGTTTTGGGCTTTTGCTCATCATCCTTTCCAATATTATTTATGGGATGGCTTTCGATTTCTTTAATATCTCCGGGTCTCTTTTTGTGGAGTCTAACACGGACAGTAAAATACGGTCTTCGGCGCAGGGTCTTTTTATGATGATGACTAATGGTTTTGGTGCGATCCTGGGCAGCGCGGTCAGTGGCTGGCTCATTTCTTCCTTTTTTACCTCCGACGGTGGCGGGAAGATGTGGCATGAAATCTGGCTCGTATTCGCACTTTATTCACTTGTTGTGGCCATTCTGTTTGCCATTCTGTTCAAGCATAAACACAATCCCGCTGCCATTGGTGCAGTGAAACACTAGTTTAAAAAAAAAACACCTAAATCATGATGAAATTAAAACTGACAGCACTTGCGCTGATGCTGGTTTCCGGTTTGTCCTTTGCCCAGAAGGTGAAATACAGCAAGGAAGAAATCAAAGAAATGGACAATTACATGTTCGAGGAAATGTTCACCGGTTTCTCGCCTAAAAAGGAAACGAGGATCCTGCTGAAGGATGCTACAAACATTCAGGGCACTGCCCGTGATATAGACCGGAAGAAGGGACAAATCTATTCTGTAAAGGTAAAAAACAGTTCTACGGGAAAGGATGAAACCTTTAAGGCAGAAGATATTGAAGAGATGTACCTACCAGTGTCGGGATTCGAAAAAGGGATGCGTACGGCCAACTACTTCAACAAGATCAATAACTGGAGCCGCAAGAGCCCTTCTAAGATTACGAATAAAGACGAAGTTTATTTGCGTAACCAGACAGTTTCTCTGAAGAATAAGAAAGCAGAAAAGGAATACCTGATGCAACTCATTAACCCCGATTTCAGCAGCATTATTGAGGTCTATGCAGATCCTGTGGCCTCAGAAACCACGGGTGATTCCTTCGGTGTAGGTCCCATTAGCAGCCCTCAGGTAGGTGGCGGAGTGACCAAATCATTTTATGTACGCAAAGGTGACCGCGTGATTTGGCTAAAGAAAGCTGATTTTGAGGAGAACTACAATTTCTTGTTTGGCGATAACAAAGAATTTATGGCAAAGTACCCTGCAGAATCCGTTAAATGGGACTATTTCAGCTGGCTTGTATTCCAGTACACGAAAATGACTGAAGAGGCGGCGGGTTAGGCCTGACGCGGCATTCACAAACAAAAGAACACACTTTTACAGGTGTGTTTTTTTTCGTAATTTGCAGCTTCTAAAATCTATTATAATGACCGCTTTTCAGCGTCATAAATCAAATAATCAAACAAAATGAAAGAAGTATTCATCGTATCTGCTGCAAGAACACCTATCGGAAGTTTTATGGGAAGCCTTTCCACGGTTCCTGCAACTAAACTAGGATCTGCAGCGATTAAAGGAGCATTGGATAAAATCAAGCTGGACCCTAAGCAGGTTCAGGAAGTGTATATGGGCAATGTGCTGCAGGCCGGTGAAGGTCAGGCACCTGCACGTCAGGCTGCCCTGGGCGCGGGTTTGTCTAACGAAACACCCTCTACAACCATCAATAAAGTGTGCGCTTCCGGCATGAAAGCGGTTATGATGGCTGCGCAGTCCATCAAAGCTGGTGATCAGGATGTGATTGTTGCCGGTGGTATGGAGAATATGTCAGCCGTACCTCACTATTTCAATGCCAGAAATGCGACAAAGTTAGGCGATGTAAAAATGCAGGACGGAATGGTTCTGGACGGGCTTACCGACGTTTACAACAAAGTCCATATGGGTGTTTGTGCTGAAAAATGTGCCGCAGAACATGATTTTTCCCGCGAAGATCAGGATAATTTTGCTGTGCAGTCTTACAAACGTTCCGCTCAGGCTTGGACCGACGGAAAATTCAGTGATGAAGTGGTGCCCGTAGAGATCCCGCAAAGAAAAGGTGAGCCTGTAATCTTTGCTGAAGATGAAGAATATAAATCTGTCAATTTTGACCGTATTGCTACTTTGCCAACAGTTTTCCAGAAAGAGAACGGTACCGTAACAGCGGCAAATGCTTCCACACTTAACGACGGCGCTTCTGCTCTGATACTAATGTCCGGTGAGAAAATGAATGAACTGGGTCTTAAGCCTCTGGCAAAGATCGTTTCTTATGCTGATGCTGCCCACGAGCCTGAATGGTTTACCACTGCACCTGCAAAAGCACTTCCTGTAGCTCTGAAAAAAGCAGGTCTGGAGGTTTCGGATGTAGATTTCTTTGAATTCAACGAAGCTTTCTCGGTAGTAGGACTTGCCAACAATAAAATCCTGGGTCTGGATTCAGCTAAAGTGAATGTAAACGGGGGTGCGGTATCATTAGGCCACCCGCTGGGAAGTTCAGGTTCCAGAATCATCGTTACACTTATTAACGTATTGAAGCAGAACGGTGGTAAATACGGTGCCGCTGCGATCTGTAA
>CAYXUO010000028.1:0-19664 GCA_964468335.1 uncultured Chryseobacterium sp.
TTTGGGGCGGCGTGGTTTTTCTCGTTTGGGGGGGCGGGGGCCCCCCCCCCCGCCCCGAAAAGAGCTCCAACAATGCACTCCGCCCTCACGCACGGGTGGTCATCAAAACAAATTCAGCATGAAAATAGAACATTTGGGAATTGCCGTAAAATCACTGGAAACATCTGATCATTTATTCGCCCGCCTTTTGGGAAAGGACAGTTACAAACAGGAATCTGTGGAAAGAGAAGGTGTCACTACCTCATTTTATCAGGTAGGCGACAGTAAAATAGAACTGCTGGAAGCCACCAATGCCGAAAGCCCCATCGCTAAGTTCCTGGACAAGAAGGGCGAGGGAATCCATCACATAGCCTTTGGTGTAGAAAATATCCATACCGAGATCGAACGTTTAAAGAAGGGAGGTTTCATTTTTATCTCTGAGGAGCCCAAAGAAGGAGCCGACAATAAACTGGTGGTTTTCCTGCATCCTAAATCTACGAACGGTGTGCTGGTAGAATTATGTCAGGAAAAACCTTAAAAATAATTTTGCAAACCGCTAAAAATTGTTATTTTTGCACACCCAACTGAAATTCTTATTTTTATAATAAAAATTTGGCCTTGTAACTCAGCTGGTTAGAGTAGCTGACTCATAATCAGCAAGTCCTTGGTTCGAGCCCAAGCTGGGCCACTTTAAAATCAACCACTTACAGAAATGTAGGTGGTTGTTTGTTTTTTCACGGTATATGAATTTGTACTGGCCGCAATATATTGATTATTCCGGTGCCATGTCCTGTCCTTATACTGACGGAAAGTATCAAGAATAGTGCGGTCTTCTAAATTGCTATTACTCTTATTTGTAAGTTCTATAATCTTCGGCTGTCGGTGGAATAAATATTGACGCGGCTAGAGGTATAGTAAATCAGGGAAAACCTGTAAACAAAAATGAGTATTGAATTTAACATTAAAAAAAACACAATGAACGTACTGTTTGTATTAACTTCTCACGACCAACTGGGAGATACCGGCAAGAAAACGGGTTTCTGGATTGAAGAATTTGCCAGCCCATATTATTATCTTACTGACAGGGAAGTGGAAGTAACTCTGGCTTCACCGGCCGGAGGTCAACCGCCGATTGATCCTACCAGTGACAAGCCTGAAAACCAGACTGAGGCCACCGTCCGTTTCAATAGCGACGAAGCACTGCAGCAAAAACTCAGCAGAACCCTGCCGCTGGCGGATGTTAGCGCCGATGACTTTGATGCCGTATTTTATCCGGGAGGTCACGGACCGCTTTGGGACCTGGCAGAAAATGAAGACTCGGCAACACTTATCCAGACCTTTTACAGCCTCCAAAAACCGGTAGCTTTTGTATGCCATGCGCCTGCCGCATTAAAAAATGTGAAAGATGATAAGGGTGAACCTTTGGTAAAAGGCAAAAACGTCACCGGATTTACCAATGCTGAAGAGGATCTTGTGCAGCTCACAGAGGTCGTGCCCTTTCTGGTGGAGGATATGCTGAAAGAAAAGGGTGGAATTTATTCCAAAGCAGGTGATTTTGAGCCTTATGCACTGGAAGATGGCCTGCTGATTACGGGTCAGAACCCTGCTTCGTCAGAAAAGGTGGCAGAACTTTTACTTGGGCAGCTAAAGAAATAAATTTGATTAATTTCGTTGAACAGTTCCGCGATGAATACATTGCGGAATTTTTTATTTATAATTTTTCAACTGTTAACAGTTACATGACAAGTATATTATTTTAACCTGTTGCCAAAGATTGTCACAGCGGATTTACAATTACCGCTCATACCTTTTCGATATCAACGTTAAAATCAGTAAATTGGTTGATCTGAAAAATTTATCTGATGAAACTTACAGCCAGAGCTACCCTACAGATCCAAAAACAGCATGAAGAGGTTTTTGAAGCCATAGTCAATCCTGATCACATGACTCAATATTTTATTTCGGAAAGCAGCGGCCGCATGGAGTCGGCAACGGAGTTGACCTGGAAATTTCCGGAGTTTGATGATGAGTATCCGGTGAACTGCATTAACGTGCAGACTGGGAATTCAGTTTCTTTTGTTTGGGACGACGGAAGCGAGGTACATATTTCCCTGGAGGGACAGCCCGATGGAAGTACGGTGGTAAGTATAGCTGAAGGCGAAAAAACACTGAGTGATGAAAACCTGAAGTGGGTCATCCAGAATACCGAAGGATGGGCTAATTTCCTTGCCTGTCTGAAAGCTTATCTGGAGTATGGCGTGCAGCTCCGGAAAGGTGCCTTTGATTTTATGAGAAAATAAACCACGGGCGATCTTCAGTGATTGCATTACGCATTTTTTACGTCACCCGCTTCTTATTACTTGCTCTCACCCATTTTTCCTGCCGGCAGTGTGCGCAAATTCCGGTGGGTCCTGCCGGCTTTTCTTCAGTATAGCCGCAAAAAGTACAGGAGTAGTAGCCGGCTTCTTCAATGTTATTAACAGGGTTTTTAAGTGAATTTAACATGATTGGCAAGCCATAGCGGATATCTTCAGCTTCGTAGAAGAATATACTGAGGCCTCCCGAGGTTTCTTCAATTGCCGTCTCTACCTGGCCCAGATGCGAGACGCCGCGTAGGCGTAGCTCAGCGAAGAATTCATCGCTGCCCAAATTTTCCTTTTTAAAATTTTCAAGTTCAAAAACACCCTCCTTTATCAGGCAAACGGGCGTGCCCTCTACCATGTCTTCAAAACGTTTTGATTTCGCCAGGAAATAGGTGAGCAATGCATAGAGGGCAATAATCACAATGAATACCAGGAGCGAAAACACAATGCCTACATCTTTGTAAAACATCGGGTCACCCGCCGCCGATCCCAATCCGATAATTACTACAAGCTCAAATACTGATAGCTGTTTCACACCCCTTTTGCCCAGAATGCGAAGTCCAAAAATGATGATAACAAACATGATGACAGTCCGGATAAACACTTCCGGCAGGAAGGACCAGTCTTCCGATCCCAGAAGAAGGTCCTTCCAGTCAATCACGGCAATTGTACTCATAGTTTAGCATTTCTGCACCTATAGCTAAAAGAGTGCCTTCCTTGCAGTATTGGATACTCAGAATTATAATGCGCATTCGCCTGAATACCAGAATGGGTATAAAAAAATCTCCTGAAGTTAAACTTCAGGAGACTGCTGTATTTAAAAGAGAAAAGGCTGCGGCAGCCCTACTGCTTATTTTTTAATAAATTTCATAGTCTGCACTTCCGCGTCTTTTCCGCTGATTTCGAGGAAATATACCGCTGAAGAAAGGTCGGACACTTCAATCTGAGCATTTCTCAGTTCGCTGGATTTTATCAGTTTTCCGTCCGTTCCGAAGATTTTACCCGTCGTATATTTGCTTAAATCACCTTTGATATTAATCGTTTCACCTACCGGATTTGGGAAAATCTGCATTTTTGTTTTGGGTGCAGAATCAGTCACGTTCAGGAAGGCCTCATTCAATGCCTGCGCACCAGTGGTGGTCTGGTTGATGTTTAGAAGCGGAACACTTATATTGGCGTTCGTGTAGGAGAGAATTGGAAATTTCCTCACATTGTCATAGTAGGTATAGGTGGTATTGGTTACTGTGCCTATGGGAAGCAGGAAAAAAATATCCGTGCTTTGGTGCAGGTTAAAGTTCTGTACAGATTTAAGGCGGAGTACATTAGGATAGGTCTGCGATCCCAAAATCAGGGTTCCGGCCGCATCTGCGGTATTGGTAATGGTTCCTTTAAAGATTCCGGAAGCTGCGGAAGAGCTGAAAGTCCCCTGAGCCTGATCCACCTCATTATAACCGAATGCGGCCGGATAGGTAATCACTGTTCCGTTGTTTACCGAAAAATTAAGCGTTGCATCCGATGTAATCAGCCCTGTAATTTCCAGTTTAGTTGCGGTTTGTTTATAAAGAACGGTATTTCCCAATCCGATCATTTTAATGGTAGATCCCGGAAAAGTAGTTATCTCGCTGGCCGTGGGTGCTGTGTAGGTTGTAACGGTAGCACCGCCCTGCGTTAAACTTCCGTTCGAAAAGGTGGCCCCGGAACCTGTGGCCGAATTATCTACGGTACCGTTTACAGTAACATAGTTAACAGTTTCACCAATTATGGGATCATGGAATGCTTTGGTAATCGTTGTTTGAGCGGAAACCGCACCTGTAAAAGCGGTTAAAAGCAGTATTGTTTTTTTCATCTTGATTTTTTGCAAATATAGACAAAAACTGAAATTCAGTTCGAATTTTATTGATATTGAATAATAATATAAACTCAGGGATGAAAAAAAACTTGCCATTATAACAGGATTATGCGCTGTAAACGGCATGCAGTCCAATCATGGACAAGTATTAGGTGGAGTTCTCTGATGTGCCAATTTCCGATTCCGGAAAGGGGAGTCAAAAGAACTTACAAATGCATTTCCGTCTGAAGTTCCCTTTCTTTGTTTAAGTACAAAAGAACAGACTTTTCCCGCCATTTAGTTTATAAAAATGTTAATGATCCACTGACTTAGGAAACGGAGGCGTAAAGAAATTTTAATGAAGTTCCGTTAAAAAATTTCCATTGTTTGAGTGGCGGCGAGAAAAAAAATTTTTCAATAAATCTGCATTTCCGCCCGGGTTTTGGAAATTTCAGGAAATTCATTACAATTTTAGCCGAGTTTCCAGTCTTGAATTTTTGGTTCTTTTGTTTCAAGACAAAAGAACAATGCTCTGTTTTCGCACTTTAGCGATATCTGAAAGAAGAACCTGGAGCTTCAGTTGAAGCAGTAACTCAAGATCGTATTTGGTCGCTTCGTTTCGCTTCAGGAAAATAACGGTGCAGTATATTTATAAATTACTTCTGTGATGGCCTGCTTCGTTAGCAGATGGTAGAACAGAACCAGCTCAAATTATATTAGGGCTCCCAAGGCAGCGATAGTACCTGGTTTGATTTTTTTTCTGATGAGAATTTTACATAGAAATAACCATGATTTGATAAATTACAAAATCATACTCAACTGCACTCTTTTCCTCGCTTCATCCACTTCCGTTACTTTTACCTGAACATGCTGGTGCAGTTTTACCACCTCATTTACATCTGAAACAAATCCCTCCTTTAGCTGAGATATGTGCACAAGTCCGCTTTCCTTAATTCCCAGGTCCACAAAACAGCCGAAAGCCGTAATATTGTTCACGATTCCGGGCAAAATCATGCCTGGTTTTAAATCCTTAATGCTTTTCACACTTGGGTCGAACTCAAAAACCTTAGCGGCTTTCCTTGGGTCCAGGCCTGGCTTTTCAAGTTCTTTCAGGATATCTTTAATTCCCAGAATGCCGATGGTTTCGGTTACATACTTTTCAGGGCTGATTAAAGCGATCTTTTCCTTATTCGCGATGAGATCCGTGGTCTTCAAACCAAGGTCTTTCGCCATTTTTTCTACAATGGAGTAGGCCTCCGGGTGAACGGCTGAATTGTCCAGCGGGTTTTTAGCATTCGCAATTCTTACAAAAGCTGCCGCCTGCTGAAAGGCTTTTCCCCCCAAACGCGGCACCTTTTTCAATTGTTTCCGGTCTTCAAAAGCGCCGTTTTCCGCACGGAAGTTCACAATGTTCTCGGCCATCTTTTCGCCGATGCCCGAAACGTAACTCAGCAAAGATTTACTGGCCGTGTTCAGGTTAATGCCCACCGCGTTCACGCAACTCATTACGGTGGAATCGAGTTCATTCTTCAGTTGAGTCTGGTCAACATCATGCTGATACTGGCCCACGCCAATGGATTTGGCGTCAATCTTTACAAGTTCTGCCAATGGGTCCGAAAGTCTTCTGCCAATCGAAATGGCACCACGCACGGTAACGTCAAAGGACGGGAATTCATCCCGCGCAATCTTGCTCGCCGAGTAAACGGAAGCACCGGCTTCCGAGACTACAAAGACCTGCGGCGGTTTATCGAAGGCGATTTTCTTGATGAAGAATTCCGTTTCGCGGCTGGCGGTACCGTTTCCAATGGATATGGCCTGAATATTATAGGCATTGACCATGGAGCGGATTTTCTTCATGGCCATGCCCGTTTCGTTCTGCGGCGCATGCGGATAGATGGTTTCGTTGTGCAGTAAATCGCCTTTCTCATCCAGACAAACCACTTTGCAGCCGCTTCGGTAGCCCGGATCGATGGCCAGAATTCGTTTTTCGCCCAATGGCGGTGCCAGAAGCAGTTGCCTTAAGTTCCCGGAAAAAATGGAAATTGCTTTTTCATCGGCTTTTTCTTTTGCCTCCTGCAGCGTTTCGTTGGCAAGCGCGGGTTCCAGCAGCCTTTTGTAACTGTCCTTAATGGCCAGATTGATCTGCTCCGTACATTCGTTATGTGATTTAATGATGGCCTGTTCAATAAGGTCAATGGCTTCATCCTTATCGGTCTCAACTTTGGTTTTCACAAAACCTTCAGTTTCCGCCCGCAGCATGGCCAAAAGCCGATGCGAGGGAATGCGGTTCAGGCTTTCTTCCCACTCGAAATACTGACTGTACTTTTGGGCGGCTTCTTCGTCTTTTTTGGTTTTCACTACCCTGGACGAAATAATGGCTTTCCTTTGGAACAGCCGGCGCAGGTTTTTTCTCACATAACCGTTCTCATTGATCCATTCGGCCATTATATCACGGGCACCCTGCAGTGCTTCCTCTTCTGTATTGACTTCGGCATTCAGGTATTTCAAAGCCAGCGACTTCAGGTCATTTGTCTTCTGACTCATTATGATTTTGGCTAAAGGTTCCAGTCCCTTCTCCTTCGCCGCGTCGGCTTTGGTTTTGCGGCGTTTTTTATAAGGAAGGTAAAGGTCTTCCAGTTCCTGAAGGTCAAAACTGCTGTCAATTCTGCCTTTAAGTTCAGAAGTTAATGCGTCCTGTTCTGCAATGGATTTCAGGATGCTTTCTTTCCTTTTAATAAGTTCCTGAAACTGGATATTGAGTTTCGCGATCTGCTCAATCTGCACTTCGTCCAGGTTTCCGGTGGCATCCTTGCGGTAGCGTGAGATAAAGGGAACAGTGCAGTCTTCGGCCAGAAGTTTTAAAGTTGCACTTATTTGTTTATCTGAGATTTGAAGGGATTGTTGGATAAAACCGGTGGGTGTCATTAGCAATTTTTGGAAGTGCTAAAATAGGTATTTTGATTATGAGAAAGGCGTTCGTCAATCTGCATGTACTTTTCCGACCGAACTTTTACATTTACTCTATGACTGAAACACAAACGAAAATCCTGGAGGAAATTTCAAGCTGCATGACTGAAAACCCCGTACAGCGTTTTGCGCAGGTGCTTTTTAAGCTGGATAATTGCAATTTATAACTGCGCACAAGAATTCCAGACAATTAAATGGGGATGCAAACGGAAATTATTCGATTGGTTTCATTAGTACCTAAAACTTTTTTCTAACTAAATTATTAAGATGCGTCTTATTGAATTTACTTAGACTGAAAAACTAGAATCACCCTCTGGGACTTTTCGGGTGTAGGGAATAAGTATTTTAGCTATGGATGTAAAAATGTAATTATTAGTATATATTGTAATAAATTATTTATAAATATGTGAAATATTTTGAAATAATTTTATTTCGTATTGTTTCAATACATATATTTACATTGTTGTATGATAACATTTTAAAAATGTTCCCTAAATTTTCCCGTACCTTGAAATCGAGTTTTTATAAACGGAAAACGTGGAAAACGAAGAGAGTACTTTGAAATAATAGTAAAAGATTGATTTTTTATTATGCAATGGGGCGGACTTCCTGAACATCTCTCCCCACATTCTAAAATCTTAAAAGATACATAAAGTAAGGACTAATCATAAAATTTTTTTAACAGTTGCGATAGCTGTAGCTGGAGTTGTGAGTGCTAATACTGTAGAGAGTATAAAAAATGCTAGTCTGCAGACTGACACCGCAATTGCTGGTGGTTACTGTACTGTTAACGTTTATCAGCTAAATAGAGATGGTTCTTCAACTCTAATTGGTTCATGGGGAGGGTATGCGGAATCACAAGCAGATTGTGATGCAAAAGGAAATAGTATCGTTGCACAAATAAGTATTGGTATTTCCCCCGAAAATGTGATTTTCTAACTAACAAATCAAAGGTAGTGGTTAGCATAAAGTTCTAATCACTACTTTTTTACCTTAATGACAATGAAGAAAATACTATTATTTATCCTTCTATCAGTTTTCAATACTTATTATAGTCAGAATCTGTTGCTTCACTACAACTATGAAGTAACAAATCCGATGTTCAATAGAACGTTTGATTTTCCGGCCGTGCTGCTGATGGATGGAAAAGGCCAGAAAATGTATAGCGTTCTGTTCGGAATAGCTGATAGTGAAGCAAATTCGGAGAACAATCCGGGAACACTTTTTCTAATTGAAAAAGGCAGTTACAGCTATGCCATATACAAAGGTCAAAATAACGAACACCTCATTAGTGATGAGATTGGCGGCAAAAGGTATATATTTCGCGATACTTTTCTGCCTCTTAAATATGAATTGACAGGGGAGACGAAAACGGAAAAAAATATTAAACTGACAAAAGCGACAACTGAATTCCGTGGACGGAAATATATAATTTGGTTCGATGCGTCTTCGAAAATCAAAGGTGGTCCGTGGAAGTTTACAAACCTTCCGGGAATTGCTTATGAGATTTATGACGGGGACAGTTTATTCCGGTGGACTTTGCAGAGAATAGAGAATGTAAATATGGCAGCTGGAAATTTAGTGCAACCAAAGGAGTTTGCAGCGCCACCGTTACTGTACACAGAATATCCTAAACTAAAATATCCAACAAAAGCATTTATTAAGGATGATACCGGCAAAAGTGGTTTTCAGATGGTGCAACAAACCAGAGACGGATTAGAAAAAGTATTTGAATGGGAAGATTAAAATCAGTTTTTGTATTTGTAGCTTGTCTACTCGCACCATACTTCAGTGCCCAGCAGTTTGAAATTACGTACGAAGTAATTTACCGTCCTATGGTAAAGGACACTGCTAAGTATAAGACTTTTTACATTTTGCAGCATGATGCAGAAAGCAGGGAGTCATTATTTAAACCGGCAGTTTCTGAAAATCCGCTTAACATTTTGGTGTACAAAAATTTAAGACTAAATAATTTTAGTCGGTATGAATCAATTCTAAATAATTCATATATGGTGAATTATAACTTTGATATTTCAGATTGGGAGTTGCAGAGCAATCAGAAAGAAATGATGGGTTACATGTGTCACGAAGCAAGAATTTCTCTCGGCGGCAGAGAATGGATAGCCTGGTATACCAATGATCTGCCATTGCAGGACGGACCTTACAAATTTTCGGGATTGCCCGGCTTAATTCTGGAAATTCATTCGCGTGATGGTGATTATCAGTTTGCGATGAAGGGTCTGAAAAAAAACACATTTACAGTTTCAAAACCGAAATCGACAGTATTCAATGATTCGGAAAAGGAGAAACAGTTTAAACTACAGGTTATTGAAGACCCTGCCTTACAGTATAGGAATCAAATGCTCCAGCTCAAAAATAATAATATGGGCGTAAGCGTATCATTTAACGGCAAGGAAATTACCCAGAAGGATACAGAAAAAAGGATAGCAGATGATTTTGATAAATGGCGCCGAAAACACGATAATCCAATTGAAAAAGGTCATATCTGGGTTAAGTAAGCATCTATACACGACATTAAATGTCTTCAGGCAGTCGGATGGCTAGCCTCAATTTGATTCCGGTCTTTCCTGAAAAGAATAAAAAAGAACCGTTTTCAGGATGCTTTCCTTTCTTTTGGTGAGTTCCTGAAACTGCGTATTAAGTTTCGCAATCTGTTCAATCTGCACCTCGTCCAGGTTGCCGGTGGCATCCTTACGGTAGCGCGAAATAAAGGGAATGGTGTGCAGTCTTCGGCAAGCAGTTTCAGCGTCGCATTAATGTTTTTATCAGAAATTTGAAGGGATTGTTGGATAAAACCGGTGGGTGTCATTAGCAATTTTTGGAAGTGCTAAAATAGGGATTTTGAAGATGAAATGATTTTGTTGAAAATAGTAGTGAAGTGAGAAGCGCAGAACATAAAATAAATAAAAAACCGTTCTCACTTCTGTTCGAACGGCTATTATCAGGTTTCTGGATATATTATTTTTTGATGAATCTGCTGCTCAGTACCGTCTCATTTTTATCCTCAACGGTAATGAAGTAAACACCGGCTGAAAGCTCAGACACATCTACAGTTCCTCTTTTGGAAACTTCTCCTTTTTTTATCAAACGCCCGGCAGGGTCGTGAACTGAATATGCCGCATCAGCAGAAACTTTGGTTATGTGGAGAACGTCGGTTACAGGATTCGGATAAATTTTCAAGCCATTTTCTGCACCTACTTCCGTCGTGGCCATGGCATTGTCCATATCGAAGCCCATAGTGGCTAACCTGTGCTGAACTGTACCGGTGGCATTATTCATATTGCCGAATACTGTTCGGGAATTCACGTTGATTGATCCCTGCATGATCTGAAATCCCGGAGAATAACTTTCCTGCGAAAGCTCTACCATCAGGTTCTGTGTAGGATCATACGGGAAAGGCGTCTGAAGCGGTATTTTGATATAATTGCCACTCACGACCGGCGTGTTATAATTGCCGGAGTACACCGTCTGCAGGCCTGTAATAAAAGTGGAATTCGGAAAAATGGTCATTGTGGTCGTGCCCATCTTAACTTTCAGGTTGGTAATATTGGGCGACGCTGCCGTTGAGGCTTTCAGATAGATCGCGACAATATTCCCTGCCGGTGCGGTCGGGAAATCACTTGGGTAGTATATGGACTGCCTGAAGTTACTTGCTGTGCTCGCAAAGGGAATGGTGTTGGCGATTTCAGTTGCCCCGGTATACATATACTGCTGGGCAAAACCTTGTACAGACATTGCCGCGACTAAAAAAAGAAGGTTGATTTTTTTCATAGTTAAATGTTTTGAGGTTAAGTATTCAGATAGAAATTTCACTGTGCTGATGTGACAGTATATAACAAATCTACTGAAATAATGAATATATATTACGGTAAAGGCATCTTTTTTTTGGATGTATTTACTATATTTCAATATATGTTGAATAAATTCTAAACAACCATTTGCCATTAAAGAAGTAAAAAAGAAAACTTAGTTCAGAAAAGAAAGTTAAAGGTATTTGGGAATTGGCGTCATGGGTTGACTCTTTTAGCCTTTACATTTACCCTGTGACTGAAACTCAAAAGCAAATCCTGGAACAAATTTCAGGATATTTGAACCAAAATCCTGCACAGCGTTTTGCGCAGGTCCTGTTAAACTTAGATATTATACAGTTTAAACCAAACTCTCATGAAATCTGGGATATCTACTACGATACGGATGAGGTACTATTGGAGAGAATTAAAGAAAGAACTGTGCAGTTTAATGCACCAAAATAATAAGACGTCGGGTTGTCATTCCGAAGGAATCTTTGCATACGCAGCAGAACGCCAAAGCTTTACATTTGGCACAGGCTATATCCGTGTGCCGTGCTTAAAAAAAGATTTGCGAAAATATGTTTTCCTGTTGCATACATTGGGTGCATAATTGCATGAGTCATAAAAGAATTGAGCATGGATTTTTAATATTTCATTATCCGGCAGTATTACCTGCGAAAGCAATAAATAGTAGCAGGATTCTTAAAACCGGTAATCCCTTCAGACGAAATCCGTCTTTCTGTATAATTTCGGTATGAGTTCAGTAAGAGTATCAGGGACCTTTTCAGCACACAATTAAATCATTATAATGAAAAACAGTCATTTAGAATCAGCAAACAGTTGGTCTTTAGTATGTGAGATTTGCAATGGCAACGGATTAGAAGCGGTTCAGTTTGGTTGTGTACAGGGAAGAAATATATGTTTAACCTGCATTCAGAAATATGAGTTAAAAAGTACGGACAGCACCCTTGATGAAGAACGCTCCCAGGTGATAGATAAAATCAGGAAGGAAATAGATGAAGTGATGAATGAAGAAGATGTTCTCCGGGAAAATTTAAACAGTTGCGACAGTGAAGAGCTTTCCAAAATGGTTGAATATTTAAACTTTATTTGCGAGGCCAAATATAATCTGTCGGAAATGATCGCAATAGATTCGGTCCTGGAAAAAGAAATCCTGAAGTTAAGACGTGCAGCACATGGTGACCCTAAAAGTTTAAGCCAGAAAGTAAACCGCCACAAGGATATATCGGAAAATATCATCACAGATAAACATTTACTCGATAAAATTTTAAAACTGGGAGTCTGCGAAGGATTAAATTATTACAAATCGTCGCAACTCTGATTCCCGGGCTTATTCAATTCGCCGGTGCCAATCATAGTGATACTTAGCTAGCCATTGCTGTCTGTACAAATGCAGTCCCATGTCGTCAGCGGTTGTACGGAAAGTGTGTTTTCATTGTATGCCGGAATCTTTCGATAAAATTTTGACTTGTTAACCCCTCAGAATCCGGGGCCGGGATTTCTTTGAATTCCTCCTTGCACGTTTGTCTGTTTGAAGTTACTATTAGCAACCTGAAATGTGGTGCTCCCTAACTGCTTTTTCATTTATTGCCCCAGGCCACCTTTATTTAGCTTTTGTTTTTTAATGATTTATTCAGAAAGTATCAGCCGTAACGCATTCTTTCTGTCATTAATTAAGTACCTTGCGGTTTATTACTTAAACCTAATGTGATTATCTATCTTATGAGTGCAGTAAAGCGAAATAATGTTTCAATCATAGGAAAAGGCACACAGGTCATGCTTTTTGCCCATGGATTCGGTTGTGACCAGAATATGTGGAGGTATGTGACTCCGGCTTTTGAGGCCAATTATAAAATTGTACTTTTTGATCATGTGGGTGCCGGTCATTCTGATTTAACGGCCTACTCAGCAGATAAGTATTCGCAGCTGGAAGGATATGCGGCCGATATTGTCGAAATTTGTGAAGAACTGGAGCTGGAGGAGGTGATCTTTGTAGGTCATTCTGTAAGTTCCATGATCGGAATCCTGGCTTCCCTCCAGGCACCGCATCTTTTTAAATCGCTCATTATGGTAGCTCCTTCACCATCCTATATTAATGAGGGTGATTATGTGGGTGGATTTACGCAGGAGCAGATTTCTGAATTGCTGGAATCTCTGGATAATAATCACCTGGGATGGTCCATGGCCATGGCACCGGTTATTATGGCTAATCCGGAAAGGGGAGAACTTGGGGAAGAGTTGGCAAACAGTTTTTGCCGTACCGATCCCGATATCGCCAGGCAGTTTGCAAAAGCGACTTTCCTCTCCGATAAAAGAGACCTCCTTCCAAAGGTGAATATTCCCACGCTTATATTACAGTGTTCCGAAGATGTGATTGCTCCCGAAGAAGTGGGCGCATACATGCATCAGAACATGAAGGACAGCCAGCTCGTGCTGATGGAAGCCACCGGGCACTGTCCGAACCTGAGTGCGCCGGAAGAATCGGTGCACGCTATGAAACAGTTCCTCGCATGATCCCGGATTCATCTTTAAATAATATTCCACGGACTGATGCCGATCAGTTTTTCGAAGAGTCGCTTTCAGGTTTTCTGATTGCCGACGATAAAAATAAAATTATCCGCTGCAACAAACGCGTTGCCGACTGGCTGGAGTGTTCTCCGGCAGAAATACTGAATAAAAAGTTTTCGGATTTTCTATCCATCGGAAGCAAAATCTATTACGAGACCCACCTTGCACCTCTGCTTAAAATGCAGGGTTTTTTTGACGAGATTCTGGTGGAACTCAGCAGCACTTCGGGCAAGAAACTCAAGGTTTTTGTCAATGCGAAAGAGTCTTCCCCAAATGAAAATGGGCATTGCACAATTTACTATACGCTTATAGAAGCCTCGGACCGAATAATGTACGAACAAAACCTGCAGTTCGCAAAGAAAGTAGCCGATCAGGAACTTGAGGCTGCGCGCGAAAATGTACTGCTGAGGGAGCAGTTAATTGCTGTTTTAGGACATGACCTCCGTAATCCGCTGGGCGCAGTAAGCATGACAGTGGGTTACTTGGAAAGATCGCTGACCGGTGATAAGCAGAAAAACCTTTTGGGCATCCTGAAACGGAGCTGCTATAGGATGAATGAACTTATCGGACACGTTATGGATTTTGCGCGTACCCGAATGGGCGAAGGGATCATACTGGAACGCAGCGAGGTAGAACTGGAGCCGGTCCTTCAGCATGTGGTGGATGAATTAAAATATTTATTTCCGGACCGTAAGATAAGTGCCGACTTTTCTTTTACGGAACCCGTTTATGGAGATCCGGACCGGATTTCGCAGTTGGCTTCCAATCTTCTGGCCAATGCATTTACCCACGGAAATCCGGAGTCGCCGGTTTGGTTTTCTGCCGGAAATCATAATGATGAAATGACGCTATCCGTGGCAAACGATGGCGAACCCATTCCGGAATCTCTGCAAAAGATCCTCTTTACGCCATTTAAACGCGAAAGCGACAGGCCCAGCAAAAACGGTTTAGGGTTGGGGCTTTACATTGCCAATCAAATCGCGCTGGCGCACGGCGGCACCTTAGCATTTACCTCTGATGAAAAGGAAACGAGGTTTACTTTCACAATGAGTTCGAAAAAGTAGAATACGTTCACTGCCGGTCGGTTTGGCATTACGTGAGCGTGAAATAAAAGCGCTCAAAGTCATGAGACATTGCGGCGTGGGAGTGTTGCACTTTTAAACCATTAGATATTCGTACAATATCGATCCGATGCTTCCGATTGCTACCAATACTAAGGCCATCGCCCGTGTAACAGTGGTAAACCGATCATAGTAAAGTCCGTTGTTTCGTTTATTGTAAGATTTCGCCACAAAGGAAAGTGACGATGTTGCTGCCATAAACAGTCCGCAGCAAATAAGTTTGAGCGCAGTACCGGTGAAAGACAGACCTTCACCGCTGCGGGCCGGAATGTATATTTTGCCGTAATACCATGCATAACTTGCGTAGATTAAAAGCGCGGCGGCCAACAGTATATATCCTGTTCTGCTGGCTGGGGAAATGTGATCCGGTGTGCTTTGTGTTCGGTCTGTCATTTTTATATGAGCTGAATAGTTTGAAGCTGATATTGTCTGTTTTATTTGGTGGAAATCCTTCGGGATTTGTACAAACTTGAAATGTTAGGGGAGTTTTTATTACACAAAGTCAGGAGATTTTGCGCGGCGGTTGAGTACGCTCATGAACCGTAGCCATAACCTGCTCTCTTAACTTGCTGGGCGGTGTGGAGGAGGGGCATAGAGTTTGCGAGTGTAGATAAATGTCAGCACTAATTCAAGCAAATATGCTCTGCCAGTCTAAAAGTTGGTATTTTATCGAGAAAAATTTTATGTTTAGTGTTAATGCTAGTAAGCATGTTTTACAGACTAACTCTACGAATAGAAAAGTAATTTAACAACAATAATTTATTTGTTTATTAAAAATACTATCAATGTCCTCAAATAAATATCTGAAGTTACTAAATATTTGGACATCATATATAGAGTTCATGTTATTTGCAAATTTCATTTTTTTGTCCTTTATCTCGTATACATTTTTAATGGGTAAGTCATTGACCATCTGATTATCTTGTAGAACGCTTAGCGGAAAATAATGCTCAATTTCAAAGAATTTTAGAGATTGCCGCTCTTGATTATACCCTTCATATTCCGCGTCATCGGGAATCGGCAGCAATAGAGCATAAACGTCTAATAATACGTGTTTTTTAAGATTAGGATTAACATTTTCAAAGTCGCAATGTAATCCGTTAAACTCTTGAAAACCCTTAGCATCATTATCAAAGATTCCTATAACTGTATTTTCTTTATCGTATTCAGTAGTCATGTTTTCAATTAAGAAGGTTAAGTATTTGCTTAACTCATGTGCACCACCACTATTCTTTCCTGATTTGGATTCGATGGATTCAATATTCCAGTATGAATCCGCTTTCTCCGTTAATACATGGAATGCATGACTAATAATTATTGTATCAGAATGCCCTTCAGTTATAAGGTGTACTTTTTTTGGGATTATTAACTGCTCATGCTCTGTAAAAAATGTTTTACTTGTATCATTATTGAGATAATATGTTATCCCTCTAGAGTATCTCCTAATTTTAGAATCAAGCTTATATTCGAGTTTTAGTGATTCCTTGTTGTGAATTTCAAATAAATTTAAACTACTATCAAAAAGAAAAACAAATAATGGTATATTTAAAATATTTTCTTCCCCAAATAGAGTCTCCATTTTTTCATCACTACCTGTTCTTCCATGTTGTAGAACAGTTGCAATGCAAAACAGTTTATAAACATCTGAAACATAATTTTTCTTAAAGACAGTGTTCTTTTCGCGCTGAATTTCTTTATATAATTCGTTAAACGCTAAGTTGAGTGGATCAGTAAGAGAAATAGAATTGAAATTATTGTAAAACCATGAAAGATTTAATAATGCTATAATATTTTCATTTATACCCGCGAAGAAATTATCGCCTTTAATGGACATGTTTTTTATTTCGAAATCAATTTTTAATAGCAGGTCTAAAGCTTTCAAAATTCCTTCCTTTCTTTTAACGGATTTCGTTAACCAAAGAGATTGTAAGACGTATCCTAATCCAGAAACGCTTAACAAATATTGATGTATATATTTATAATTATCAATATGATCTAGTAGTTTGGAGAGGAAATTTTCCATATCTTTTGTCCTTCCAGTATAAAAGATCGCTACATTCTGCCAGTTAAATTCTACGAATTTTTCAATGATTTCATTTTCATATTCGTTTCTATTTTCAGAATGAAAGATTTCACGTGATGCATAGTACTCCATAAAATGATCATGATTAAAGTTTACAAAATCATTTTCATCCACATAAAGAATTCCTGTACCATCTGTTAAATTTAAAATTAAATCAGGAATCTGATGAACGTCTACTGCAGTGCCTTGCGTTTTAAAGTAATCAGTTGAGAATTTTATGAATTCCTCTTTTTTAAGTCTGCTTCTATTTGTACTTTTTATTATAGATAGGGCGTAAAGAGACAAGATTTTTTCTTTAACTGTTGCTGTTAGAAAATCAAGGTTATTTT
The DNA here is from genome assembly GCA_964468335.1 of uncultured Chryseobacterium sp. GTDB lineage: Bacteria > Bacteroidota > Bacteroidia > Flavobacteriales > Weeksellaceae > Marnyiella. The sequence continues at coordinate 17,072 of CAYXUO010000028.1, forward strand.
TTACTGTTAATCGTCCGAGTAGTAAGGTATTAAAGTTATCGTAAATATCAGTTAAGGTAGCTGGAATTTCAAATCCTTTCTCTTCATACAAAATTGAAATTAACGATAATGTAAGTGGTGTGGTTGGAATTTTTTCCAGAACATTATTTTCTTTTAGGTTTTGCCATAATTCTTGAGACTTGTTTAGATCATGTTTAAAAAAATTGCTTAAATACAACCTAACTTGGTTTAGATCAAAGTTAGATAAAGATGCAACTTGATAATTATCAAGTACGATTTCTTTAACTAAGTTTTGGCCATTTCGCGTGCCGAGGATGTAACGAAGGTTTGTTTCGTTAAGTGTGTTTAACTCTTCAACAATTTTGTCCCTAATTTCTATTTCAAATTCATCAATTGAATCTATTAAAACAGTGATCTTGTAGTTCTCTAAAATTTCTTCTAATTCTAATACAGTACTCTCTCTAAAATAGCTTCTAATGGTCTCAAGAAGACTGTGGTTGTTTTCGCTAATCCTTGTGGCTTTTAGGAAAATAGGAATATTTTTAAAAGAATTACTGCTGTTTTCATTCAAAATTTTTAGTCCAACCTCTTTCAAAAATGTGCTTTTCCCCGTGCCGGCATCACCTGAAATAATGTAATTTTTTTTATCTTCTAGTATTTTATTGATCCCAATTCTAACCCTGTTTTTCTTTCCATTATTATTTCTAGTAATAAAGATTTTTGGTTCAATGAATATGTCAAGGTACTGTTTGTACTTTTTATCAAGGTTAAGGAATTTTGATAAATCAACCTGTTTATCAGGACTATCTTTAAACTTGTCCTCAAAGGATTTTAAAAATGTGTCTTGGTTGTCCCAGTATTGACTATAATACTTATTGATAAGATTCAAGATTTGCTCATCATTCCAAAAATCAAATTTATTATTAGGAAACTCACTTTCTATCCAATTTTTAAAGTAGTTGGATATTTTGCTTGAAGAAGTAACTATGTTTATAATTTCATTCTTTGAGGTGTGCTCTTTTATAACGTCGCATATGATTGGAAGTTTACCATTTAATTCCGAAAGAGTAACAAACATTTTATGTTTTGTGTTATATAGTAAGTTTTCCTCCTCATAATAGACTATTCCTATTTCAAGTTTTGGTGAAGTAATGATGGCCACATTTTTATAACCAATTTGTAGTAATATCTTTTCTAGTAAGATGGAAAAGTCAATTATGCCTATAATTTGATTTAAATTTTTTTTCATGCTGTATTATTTATGATTGACAATGTAAGAATGTTTCTGCAAAATCCCTCTCGCGAAACTACATATTTGATTTTAATTTTCGAACCACATGCTAGCTGATTTGTACGGAATGAAACATTAAGCAACCCCACATTTTCCCTACTTTTGCACCCATGCATCACCAAACCACCTTTAACTACTTAAAACGCTTTCTGACCGACGAAAGGCTGGCAAAAATTGAGAATTTTGCCCCCGAAAGTTCGGACTTTGTGCTGCCCGTAATGGAAGATATTTTTCAGTTCCGGAATGCTGCGGCCATCGTGCGTTCTGTGGAGGCCTGCGGTTTCCACAAAATTGTGGCCATGGAAAGTGAAAACGAATTCAACCCTTATCTGAAGGTCACCAAAGGTGCCGAAACCTGGGTGGAGGTGGAGAAGATGCCGCACTCGCTGGATTCGCTGCAGGAAATTAAAAACCGCGGGTATAAGATTCTGGCCGTCTCGCCGGAGAACAACGCTACCATGTTGCCTGATTATGAACTGACCGCACCCGTGGCGCTGGTTTTCGGCACCGAAAAGGAAGGCGTCACCGATGAGATCCTGGACTTTGCGGATGAAACCCTGGCGATTCCGATGTACGGTTTTACAAAGAGTTTTAATGTTTCGGTGGCGGCCGCCATCTGCTTCTACGAACTCAGACAGAAGCTTATCAAATCAGATATCGATTATAAACTCACCGGCGAAAAACTATGGGAACTGAAAGTCCGCTGGGCCAAGAATTCAATCCCGCGCGGCGAGGAAGTCCTGAAAAGTTACCTTAGGTCTTTGGAAAGCCAGATATAACCTAAAGCTTTTCATCATAAAAACAAATGCTCCGAAGTCTTACTCCGGAGCATTTTTATAGGCAGATACTCAGCCTTATTTCATCTGATATAAGGTATTGCTGCCGCTGCCCAAAACCGTGGTCGGCATTACCCCGTCCCATTTCAGCACGCGCTGGTATTCCACATAAGTGGAGGTGATTTCCTGCTGCTTCAGGCTGATGGCTTCGGCATCGGCCTGCGCACGGATCACGATGGACGCCGAATCACCTTTTGCCAGCTGGATTTTCCTTTGGGCGTCAGCCTGAGCCACCCGCGCCTGTGCTTCGGCTTTAATGGCATCTGCATCAGCAGTGGCCTTGTCTTCAATGGACTGACGGATGGCTTTGGGCGGCTGGATATTGGTCTTCAGCTGCGATACCAGGAACCATTTCCCGATCCTTTTGTTCACTTCGGACAGGATTTCGGCTTCGTAAGTTTCTCTGTTGTTGAAGAGGTAATCGATGGAGTGTCTGTTGGCTACATCATTGATCGCACCGATGATG
>CAYXUO010000029.1:0-19188 GCA_964468335.1 uncultured Chryseobacterium sp.
ATTGAAAATGTTTGCGGAGGGACAGGTTGTGATGTGGTAGTAAATCAATTCAAACTTACCATTTATAACCGCGGAACTTCGCCGCTTACTTCAGCGGCAATTAATTACAGCTTTAATGGTGGTGCCAACCAGGTCCATAACTGGACGGGCTCACTGCTGCAGGATAAGTTTAGTACCATAACGATATCTGTCCCGGCCGGCACTGTATTAAATAATGTTTCTGCAGGCATACAGACAGTGAATGGAGTTTCCGATCAGCGTGCCTCCAACAATACTGCTACTAAATCTTTCGGAGCACCTATTTATCCGTTCAGTACTGTAGTATTCAGACTGCAGCAGGATATGTACGGTGACGAGACGACCTGGGAGCTGAGAAACAGTGCAGGTGCCCTTCTTCATTCTGGTGGTCCCTATGCAGATACTTCCCCTGCTATGCCGGCCTTAATTACGGAAACCTGGACTCTGCCTATAAATGACTGTTATACTTTCAAAATTTTTGACAGTTTCGGCGACGGAATAAACAGTGGTTACGGAATGGGATACTTTGATATCAAATCTCAGGATGGCAATACTGTAATTTACAGTGGAGGTTCTTTTGAATCTGAGGACAGTACCCTTTTCAAACTCAGTTCAAACCTCGCAACTTCTGAAGCACTTCAGGCACAGTTTGAAGTGTACCCCAATCCGGCAAAAGATGTTCTGAATGTGACCAAAGTTTCCAACCGGGCCTTGTATACCATATACAGTTCCATAGGACAGGTGGTTGCTAAAGGTAAAGTTCAGGACAATAAGGTGAATGTCTCCGGCCTGGCTACAGGGGCTTATATCATCACCGTAAGTGACGGCGATTTCTCTGGAAATGTGAAGTTTATTAAAAAATAATAGTTTTTTAAAGATTATATATATCCTCAAATTTATTTGGGGATATTTTTTTGCTCCACTGGCGAGCTTTGCCAAAGGGGCGTGATGCGTCCCTGATGGATATTGGGCGACATTCATTAAAAGAATGCCCTGTAGTTGTAACGTCAATGTTGTGCTGCAATCACAAAGTTTTGTTATTTTACATACGGTTAATTGTAAAAAAGAATTAATTTTGTTCAAATTATATAAAAGAATCATGAAGAAACTTCTTACTTTATTGATCCTCCTAAGTGTGACTTCTGGCACATTTGCACAATGGAAGAAAGCTCCTGCAAAGGGAGACCGGTCGATAAATGCCTCGGTCAGAGAGGAATTTTATGTACTGGATATGCAGCAGATAAAATCGCAGTTGGTTAATGCTGAAGAATCCGGAAATTACGCAAAGCCGGTGGTGATAACCATCCCTGTGATGGGTGGTAAAACAGAAAGATTTAATGTGTACAGCGCACCTGTTGTTGTAAAAGAGCTTGCAGACCAGTATGGTCTTGGTTCTTATGCCGGTGTGGGTATTGATGACCCTTCAAAGCTGATCAGATTCAGTGTGGCGGGAGATGATTTCCAGTCTACCATTGAAACGAACGGTTATTATCAGTTCATTTCTCCGTCAGACAAGTCCAAGTCAATATTCAAGGTTCATCCTAAGACCGGGAAGACTGACGCAGGTTCTTTCATGTGTACTACTGAGGAAAACCCAATGGTGAAGAAGCAGATGCAACAGTTATTCAGTTCAGGAAAATCTTTTGCACATAATCCTGCAGATTTTGCCAAAAGTTCCGATAAGAAATTCCGTACGCTGAGACTGGCACTTTCTGTAACTGCAGAATACACTAATTATTTCGGTGGAGTAAGCCAGGCGCTGGTGCAGATGAATGCTACCATGACGCGGGTTAACTTTGTTTTCGAAAAGGATCTTGCGCTGAGACTTTTACTGCAAAATTATCCGCAGCTTATCTATACCAATCCTGCCACAGATCCGTATGACAACTGGAATGCTCCTGCACCGGGCGGTATGGATGCCTGGAATGGGCAGTTACAGCAAACACTTACTAATGTTGTTGGCAATGCCAACTACGATATCGGTCACCTTTTCGGACAGACCGGTGGTGGTGGTAATGCAGGATGTATAGGATGTATCTGTGTTAATCCGACGTCCGCAGTGCCAAACGGTAAAGGATCCGCTTATACCTCACCAGGAAGCGGACAGCCCATGGGGGACGCATTCGATATTGACTATGTAGCGCACGAAATGGGGCACCAGCTTGCCGGTACCCACACCTTCACGCATCAGATTCAAGGCGGCGGCAGCAGTATGGAACCGGGATCCGGATCTACCATTATGGGATATGCAGGAATTACAAACCAGAATGTTCAGAATAATTCCGACCCTTACTTTCATGCAATCTCTATCCAGCAAATTCAGAATAACCTGATGTCCAAGACCTGCGATGTAGAAACCAATATTGCAAATAATCCACCGGTTATTGCCGCACTGCCTTCCTACACTATTCCAAAGGGAACTGCATTTGTTCTTACGGCAAGTGCCACTGATCCGGAAAATGACCCAATGAATTATACCTGGGAGCAGTTCGATAACGGCTCAACAGCTACAACGGCTGCAAACCTGGGCACACTGACCACCGGTCCTTCTTTCCGTTCATTGCTTCCTACTACAAGCCCAACCAGATACTTTCCAAGACTTTCGTCTGTTCTGGCAGGTGTTCTTAATAACAGTAACAATCTTTGGGAAGCAGTTTCGCAGGTGGCGAGACCGCAAACTTTCCGGGTAACAGTACGTGATAACCATCCAATATCTAACCAGCAGCAAACTCAGTTTGCACAGCAAAGTGTTACTGTGGGTGATGCCGGCCCTTTCCGTGTAACTACCGTTTCCGGTTATAATAACACAGCAGGTCCGCTTACATGGGATGTTGCCTCTACTAATGCTGCTCCATATAATGTAACCAATGTAAAAATTGATTATACTACAAATGATGGAACCACATGGGTAACTCTGCTGGCTTCAACGCCTAACGACGGTTCGGAGAATGTTGTTTTCACAGGTTTACCTACAGGAACTAATGCTAAAGTTAGAGTAAGTGCAATTAATAATGTATTTTACGCCGTAGGCTCATTGCTTGTTGGTCCGCTGGCGGCTTGTGACGGAACCGCTCCAATCGGTGTTGCTGTATCCGGCGTAACAGGCTCTGGTGCAACTGTAACCTGGACAGCTATGAATGGTGCAACTTATGAAGTCCGCTACAGAATTGTAGGGTCACCTACATGGACTACTGTTACCACCTCCAATCCAACAGTAACTCTTTCAGGTCTGCAGCAGAATTCGAATTATGAAGTTCAGGTTAATGCTACCTGCGGCGGAACTCCCGGGCCATATTCAGCATCTACAACTTTTGCTACTACAGTTGTAACTTATTGTCCTGCAGCAAGTCAGTTTGCAACCTTTGAATATATTTCGAATGTAACATTAGCCAATGTGAATAACACTTCAGCAAACAGTAACTATACCAACTATACAGGTACTCCTGCACTTCAGATCAATCTGGTACAGGGTAACCAGTACACCCTTTCGGTAACTAAATCGTGGATGAATAACAGTCCGGATTATGATGCGGTCTCTGCCTGGATAGATTTTAATATGAACGGTACTTTTGAAGATTCTGAACGTGTAATGACTTCGCCAGTAAACACTACATCAGTGGTTACTTCTAACTTCACTGTTCCGACAACAGCAGTTGTAGGGCAGCCTCTTCGGATGAGAGTTATAAATATATTTGCCGGCGCAGGTAATGCCGGGGCGATCCTTACTAATCCATGTGCTAATCCTGGCTACGGCGAAGTGGAAGATTACAATGTTGTAGTTACAGCTTCAATGGCTACAAGTGAAGTACAGGATTCAGGAGTGAAAATTTATCCTAACCCTGCCACTGATATACTGAACGTAACTAAAGTTTCAGAGCGTGCACTTTACCAGATCCACAGCGTTACCGGACAGTTGGTAAGCGGCGGACAGATAAAGCGTAATCAGATCAATGTTTCAGGACTTACTATTGGTAACTATATCCTGACAGTGAGTGATGGTGATCTTAAAATCAGCATGAAGTTCATTAAAAAGTAGTGCAAATCCACTTATTTTACCTCCCCTCTACATTTAATGTGGAGGGGATTTTTTATCGGTTATATTTTTATTTTATTGATAGAATATGGAAAAATGAGGATAGTCCTCTTAAAGTTTAAAAAATCCTTCAGACTTATGCAATAACTTCTAAAAATATCTTAGATTTGTAGATAATATAGAAATAGTGTTATTATGAAAAAACTTTTATTAATTTTCCTATTAGGTTGGATGGCGCAAGTCAGCGGTCAGGCTTGTCCGCCTGTGACGGTGCCCTTTCTGCAACCTTTCAGTACAGGAGCTTTGCCTGCTTGTTGGGTCAACCAGAATCCTACCAGTACTTCTACTAGTGCAAATGCGAAGTGGAAGTTCAGTGGTGCGCCTGGTTATGGGACAACCAATAACGGTAGACCTGCCGGGACATACGCTTGGGTTGATGCAAGTGTGCCATATGACAATGAGCATACTGTTGAGCTTATCTCACCGCAGATCAATCTAACAGGTCTTACAGCACCCTTTGTGCAGTTTGAATGGTTTAAAAATCACCTGACTTCTGCAACCGGAACTCTTCCTAACTATGATAATAATGAATTAAAACTTCATATTAATGATGGTTCTGGCTGGGTACAGCTTTGGGCGAGTACTTCCAACTTAGATGAGTGGAGGACTGTTGGGATTCCGCTCCCTGCTTCATATGTAGGTGCAACCGTAACTCTTCGATTTACAGTTGATAAGAATGTAGGTACAAACCCCTATTTTTACGACGATATCCTACTTGATCAGGTTCAGGTAATGCAGGCTCCTACTTGTTTTGTTCCTGCTCTTTTGCCACCTTCAAATATAACTCCTGCAGGAGCTACGATCAGTTGGACGCCGCCTGCCACAGCGCCTGCACAAGGATATGAATATTATTACAGCACAGTAAATACTCCGCCTACAGCAGCAACTATCGGAACAAGTACGATGGCAAGTACGGCCAATATAGCTCCGTTAGTCGCCGGAACTACTTATTATTGGTGGGTTCGCTCTGTTTGCTCGGCAAGTGACAAAACAGCTTGGGTACCCGGTGATCCTTTCACTCCCGGACAAATAGGTTCTGGTACGGCTACAACGAGTAACTTACCGGTGTATTCCTGCTTTGGCTATAATTATTCACAGCAAATCTATACCGCAGCTGAAGTAGCTGGAGCTGTAGGTGCTAACCAGGTAATTACTAAAATCAGATTTAAAGTAAATACGCCGGCCGCTAATCAGTCAGTATATAACCAGTGGGTAGTCTATATGGGTAATACTACGCAGGCTAACTTTGCAACAACTACATCATGGGTGCCACTCAGCCAGCTGAATCAGGTATATACCGGAACACTACCAAACATGGTTGCCGGAACATGGGTGGAGATCACTCTTAACGTTCCATTCATTTGGGATGGAGTGAACAATCTTGTGATAGCAGTTGATGAAAACGTACCTAATTATTCATGTACTGCTTCATGGGGCGGCTACACTGCCGGCACCAACCGTGGTATGTTATATTACAGTGACGGTACAAATCCGGATCCGGCCACACCTCCAACGGCCAGTTCAAGATATTCAATAATCCCGCAACTGCAGCTTGTAGGTGAACCTTTGCCTCCATGTACAGCAGCGCCGCCTACCAACGTAGTGGCCAGTGGTGTAACAAGTACTACGGCTAACTTATCATGGATGCCTGCACTTGGAGCAAGCTATGTGCTGCAGTGGAGACAAGTGGGCTCGCCTACCTGGACCACTGTTACTCCGGCACCGGTAAACAGTTTCCACTTACTCACCGGTTTGCAGGAACAAACACAGTATGAATTCCGTGTGGCTTATGTGTGTAGTGGTGTTCAGGGTGCTTTTGCCGGACCAATTCAGTTTACTACTCCGGCGATGTCCTACTGTACAGCTGCGCCTACAAGTACGACTCCATATGAATACATTTCCAATGTAACAGTAAATGCGATCGGTGCTCCGGCTATGGTATCCAACTCTACGGGTACCGGCGGTGCTTATACAGATTATACGAATGACCAGTCACGACTTGTAAGACTGGTGATCGGTACTTCAGGTAACACTGTATCCGTTTCCAAATCCTGGATCAACTTCCAGTACAATGCCGGAACCGGAGTATGGATTGACTTTAACAGAAATGGGGTATTCGAACCGTTGGAAAGAGTTCTGAATTCTCCTGCCAATACAACTACCCCTGTAAATGCAACTTTCACTGTGCCGAATCCACCAGGGTCTTATGTTGGTCCTTTGAAAACCAGAATGCGTGTTATTCTGCAGGAAAGCGGTAACCCAAATGCATGTGGTGGTTTTACATGGGGTGAAGTAGAAGATTATAATGTGGAACTTGTAGAACCAATCCCATGTACGTCTGCAGCGCCACAAGGACTATCAGCAAGTAATGTAGGACCTGTTTCTGCAACACTTTCCTGGATCCCTGCAGCCGGTGCAGCTTATGTACTGGAATGGAGAGAAGTAACTAACCCGGTATCACCGTGGACAACCGTTACTCCTGCACCTGTAAACAGTTTCCATGTTCTTACCGGTCTTCAGGAGCAAAAAACCTATGAATTCCGTGTCGCGTATGTATGTAGCGGAACTCAGGGAGCCTGGAGCGCACCGTTCCAGTTCACAACGCCACCATTGAACTGGTGCTCAGCGGGATCAACCACGACACCGGTTGATGAACATATTACGAATGTAACAGTGACACCTACCGGTTTCCCGATCAGTGCACCAATGGTGAACAACTCCGGACCAAGTACTTATACTGACTACTATTTTGATCCTACCAAACTGGTAACTCTTGTTCTTGGATCTACAGGTAATACAATTTCTGTTGAGAAAGGATGGGTTAATGCACCGTCAAACGTTGCGGTTTCGGCCTGGATCGATTTTAACAGAGACGGAATTTTTGATACAGCAGAACTTGTGCTTAACACGGCTTCAAGCCAGATTACTCCGGTTTCAACTACATTTACCGTACCTGGCGTAGGCTACGCAAGTCCTTACAACACCAAGATGAGGGTGATTGCGAGACTTACTACAGTTCCTACTGCATGCGGTACCTTTAACTTCGGTGAAGTAGAAGATTATCCTGTACGTCTTGTAGAACCTATACCCTGTAACAATGCAGCGCCGCAAAACGTGGTTGTCTCAGGAATTACCCACAACTCCGCAACAGTAACATGGACACCTGATCAGGGAGGAGCTACCTACATCGTACAGTATAAACCTGTAGGTGCCGCCAACTGGACCGGTCAGATTCCTGTAACTTACCTTACAGGTACCTATACTATTCCGAACCTGACTCCGTCTACACAGTATATTGTTCAGGTTGTTGCACTTTGTGACAACGTACCGGGACCACCAACGGAAGTACCTTTCGAAACCAAATGTGATCCTGAGCCGCCAACTAACTTTACAGTAACTTCAATAACACCAAACAGTGCTTTAGTTTCATGGAATCCTGTCCCAACAGCTTCTTATGTACTGCAATACCGTGAAGTGGGTGCTGCAACATGGACTACTGTTACAGTAACCGGAACTACGTACTCACTAACAGGTTTGAATCCTTATACCACTTATGAAGTACGGGTTGCTTCAGAATGCTCAGGAGCAATTAATCCTTATACCACTCCACAGGTATTTACTACATTGCCAACCTGTGAAATGGCGCCAATTGGTCTTACTGTAACCAATATTACAATGACTCAGGCTCAGGTGGACTGGAATGCATATCCTGGTGCCACTTATGTTCTCAGATGGAGAAAAGTGGGTTCCAGCGGATGGAATACTCAGAATTTAGCAGTCAACACTTATATTATTACAGGACTGTTTGAAGAGACTCAGTATGAAGTTCAGATTGCCAATGTATGTGGCGGAACTACTCAGCAGTTTACACATCCTTACGTATTCACAACTCCAGGTTTGATGTATTGTGACATGTCAGCTGCAAGTTCGGTTGCCGAACATATTTCTAATGTGAATGTGAGACCTTCAGGTGGAACAGAGATGAACAGTGATTCAGACGCATCCAGCTATACAAGCTATGTTAATGATATTACAAGACACATTCTTCTGACTCAGGGTTCCACCGGAAACAGGATTTCCATCAGCAAGGAATGGGCTAATATCCAGTATAACGAAGCAGTGACTGTATGGATCGATTTCAACAGAGATGGAGTATTCTCCAACAGTGAAAGAATCCTCATTGCTCCGGCTAACCAGCAGACTCCGATTACGGGAACCTTCTCAGTACCGGCTGATGCTTATGTAAGCCTTACCAATGACAAGTATGTCGTTATGAGAGTGGCCATGAGCAGAGACGGTTCTCCGGAAATGTGCTCTACCTTCGCTAATGGTGAAGTGGAAGACTACAGAGTGAGGATTACGAAATCAATGCCTAATAACATCCTGGATGGTAACCAGATCAATGTTTATCCGAACCCGGTGAAGAATACACTGTTCATCACTAAGGTGAAAGACGGTGCCAAGTACAATGTGTACAGTGCCATCGGTCAGCTTATTCAGACTGGTGTTGTATTAGGAAACAAGATTGATGTAAGTAAATTAATCAACGGTGTATTTGTGATTGATATTACTGATACTAACGGAGATACGGCACAGAAAAAATTCATTAAAGAATAATCCGATATCTGCATAAACAAAGCCCTCAGAGATGAGGGCTTTTTTTTGCCAAAGTTTTTACAGTATGTGCTGAGTGTACAGGGGAATTTTACCATCAAAAAAGGAGATGATAATTTGTCATCTCCTTTTCCTGTAAATACTTAGTATTATGATTTCGCCTCTGCCAACTGCGCTATTACACTCTCAGTTTCAGCTTCCAGTTCTGCAAGGCCGTCGTTATTATGAATTACATAATCTGCCAGCTTTAGCTTGTCCTTTTCAGGTAGCTGCTTGTCCATTACGGCTTCAATTTCCCTGTAAGTTTTTCCGTCCCGGTCCATTACCCTTTTCATCCGGATATTGTCTTCAGCGGTGACCAATATCGTCTGGGAACATTCTTTATCCAAACCCAGTTCAAAAAGCAGGGCAGTCTCTTTAAATATGACAGGGTTATCCTGCTGCCCGATCCATTTTTCAAAATCCAGTCGCACTGCAGGGTGTATAATGCCGTTTAAAGCTTGCAGTAATGCGTCATTTTCAAATACCATTCCTGCCACCAGTTTTCTGTTATAATGGTTATCGCTGTCGTAAGCAGTGGGGCCTAATAATTCAATAATTTGCTCTTTAAGCTGAAGATTGTCATTTACGATTTCCTTTGCCCGGATATCGGAGTAGTAAACTGGGTAGCCCATTTTTTCAATGAATTTTGCTACGGTACTTTTCCCTGATCCAATTCCGCCCGTAAGGCCTATGATCTGGGGTTCGGGTTCGGGCGAGGCGGATCCGCCTTCGGTAATGTCCATAAATATTGGTTTAATTTCAGTCAAAGATAATCATTTCTGTTTTTGTTGTCATTAAAGGAAATCTTCCTGTCTTAATATCCGAAGACATCGTTCATGGAAAAAGTTTCATCCAGACGGATGCCTTTTTCGGTCATCTTCAGGCTGGCCAGTTCATTGTGCGCATCGTGTTCGAAAAATAACAGATATTCGTTGTCAATGCATTTCTGAAGAAACTTCGCCTTCTCTTCCATGGTAAGCAACGGGCGCGTATCGTAGCCCATTACATAGACCTGCGGAATATGGGCAACAGTCGGAATAAGGTCTGCTGCAAATACAATAGTTTTTTCCTGATATTGTATTACAGGTAACATCTGCTTTTCGGTATGACCATCCACAAAGATAACATCCATTTTCAGGTCGGGTGCAAAACCGTAATTGCCGCTGGTTGGCGTAGGCAGAAACCTTAATTGTCCGCTTTCCTGCATGGGCATGATGTTTTCCTTCAGGAAGCTGGCCTTTTCTCGCGGATTGGGGTTCGTAGCCCATTTCCAGTGTTCTTCATTTGTCCAGTATTCTGCATTTTTGAAAGCTGGCCGGTAGCCGTTCCTTTCATCATTCCATTCGATGGCTCCTCCACAGTGGTCGAAGTGAAGGTGGGTGAGGAATACATCGGTAATATCCTCCCGTACGAAGCCGTATTTCTTCAGATTTTTGTCAAGTGAATCATCACCCCAAAGCGAGTAATGGCCAAAAAATTTCTCATCCTGCTTATTTCCCAGGCCGCAGTCTATCAGGATCAGCTTCTTGCCGTCTTCAACCAGAAGGGAACGGGTACCTAGTTCTATAAGATTTCTCTCGTCGGCAGGGTTGGTTCTTTCCCATAACGATTTTGGGACCACGCCAAACATCGCGCCGCCGTCCAGTTTAAATTTTCCGCACTGTATAGGATATAATTTCATTTATTTTGTTTGTAATTTCTAAAATACAAATTTTCAATGTTCTAAACACAAGGATCACAACTATTTTATAAGTTATGACTCATACCAAAGATCGCAAAGGCGCTAGCGCTTAGCAAAGGCTGTCTTATAGATTGTTTGCAATTCTTTTTACACCATATTTAAATAGAAAAGAATGAAAATTGAGAATCAGCCCTAACTTGCAGCCCGTAATTCTCAGATAGTTTAGTAATTGAAAGGTATGATAACTATTGATTTCGGGTACTGCTTTAATTTCTACAATTACTTTACCCTCAATGAGTAGATCCAGCCGAAAAGCCTTTGGAATGCGTAATCCCTCATATTCAATTGGAATATTTTTTTGCACTTCTATTATTAAACCCTTATTTCTAAGTTCAAACAGCAGACACTCTTGTTAAACCACTTCATAAGTCCAATTCCCAACTTACGGTGAATCTTCAAACCTGATTCAAAAATTATTTTTGAAATTTCATTCTCGCTCATAGAAGTTCATGTTTTATTGAATTTTGCCCTCAACTTTTGCCAAGCGAAGCGCCTTTGCAAAAAATACATGGTACTAGAGATTTATCATTGCGGCCTTTGCGATTAAATAGACTTAGTATTTTTCATTTTCTCCGCTATTTTTTTTGAGTTTTCCTCCGGAGACTCTTGCAATTCTTTAATGATATTCTGAAAATCAGCCTCTTCTCTGTTCTGTGAAAGTTTCGAAGCAATATGAATTTCGGTTGGCAATATATTCATTCCGAAGGCACCTTTCATTTCATTTCTAATATTTTCTTCGCCGATTCTTTCCGCATAAACCGGACATTTCTGCACTTTTTCGTATTTGTAGGTGAGTTTTTGAAGATGAAGGTAAAGTTCATCATCAGTCATGAGTCTCACCGTCCCGCGCACCTGAACCACTTCATAGTTCCAGGTGGATACGTTTATGTGGTCATACCATGATGAGGAGATATACGCATTCGCGCCTAAAAAGTCACATAAGACTTCATCTCCGTCCTTTAGTACTTTTGCCTGATGATTTCCATTCGATACGTGCGTTTCCAGATAGAAATCGTGGCTGGTTTCATTAAGGATAAACATGGAATGGGTTGCCCAGAGTTTACCTTTATCAGAAATAAGCATCGCGAAGCCATTTTCGCTGATGATTTCCTTCATCAGTTCGCGGTCTTCACTCTTATATATCTTTGGGATGTACATTTGTCAATGGCAATTGCTTTTCTGCAACTCCAGAACTGCCTTGTCCTGATTTCCTAACTCAATCGATTTTTCAAAATCCTTACAGGCGTCGTCTTTTTTATTTTGATATAATAGTATTTTTCCTCTTTCAGAATATGCAATAAAATCATTTGTTTTATCAGCATAAATTGTAAAATCATTTATCGCTTCATCATTTCTGCCAAGTCTTATCTCTAACGAAGCTTTATTAAAGTAATTTTTTGGGTAAAAGTCCGGATCAATTAAAATTGCTTTATTTAAGTCGTTTAATGCTAATTCATTCTTTCCAAGTTCACTATAAGCATACGCTCTTAAAGTGAATAATTTAACATCGTTATTACCTAGTCGTTCTGAATTTTCAAAATCAGAAACTGCTTTTTGATAGTCTTTTATTAAGTTATAACACAAACCTCTTCCAAAGTAGCCTTCAGCTTTTCCCTGATTGTTATCAATCCCTATTGTAAATACTTTAATAGCTTCATCAAAATTTTGATTGGCCATTTCCGCCTTACCTTTTTCGATGTAATTTTCTTTCCGTTGAGAATTGCAAATCATTGAAAAGAGGAAAGTTATTAATAATAGTATATTTTTCATAATGATGAATTAAAATAGCTCATCCCTTCGTCGTGGCATGACAATATTTAGATGTTTATAAGCTTTCTCTGTCACTTCCCGTCCGCGTGGTGTACGTATCATAAAACCTTCCTGAATCAGGAACGGCTCGTACACTTCTTCCAGCGTTTCCGGATTTTCGCCTATTGATGTGGCCAGCGCCGAAATTCCTACCGGTTTTCCGCGAAAGTTCTCGATCATTACACGCATGATCTTGTTATCCATATCGTCCAGGCCAAATTCATCTACATTAAGGGAGTTCAGCGCAAACTTGGTAATACCAATCTCAATTTCTCCGTTTCCTTTTATCTCGGCGAAGTCGCGAACCCTTCTGAGCAGTGCATTTGCAATTCTGGGGGTCCCGCGGCTGCGTCGTGCTATTTCCAAAGCTGCATCTTCATAAATCTTAACTCCAAGTACGCGCGCGCTCCTCTCAATAATCATTCCCAGCAATTCAATGGTATAATATTCCAGGCGTGACTGTATTCCAAACCTGGCGAGCATTGGCTTGGTAAGCATACCGCTGCGGGTAGTTGCTCCTACCAGGGTAAAGGGATTAAGACCAATTTGTACGCTTCTCGCATTCGGGCCGGACTCGAGCATAATATCGATTTTGTAATCTTCCATCGCCGAATAAAGATATTCTTCTACAATCGGTGATAGCCGGTGAATCTCGTCAATGAAGAGCACATCGTTTTCTTCAAGATTGGTTAACAGCCCTGCCAGGCTTCCGGGTTTATCCAGCACCGGTCCGGAGGTGATCTTGCACCCAACTCCGAGTTCATTGGCAATGATATTGGCTAAAGTAGTCTTCCCGAGCCCTGGCGGTCCATGCAGTAATACATGATCCAACGCACCACCCCGGTTTTTAGCAGCAGCTACAAAGACTTCAAGGTTATCCAGCGTCTTACGCTGCCCGGCGAAGTCCTGAAAACTCTGGGGCCGGATTTTCTCCTCCTGCAGCAGTTCATCATCTGAAAAATTATCCTTATCGGGATGTAAAAAGTCGGGCATTCCTCTGTATTGTATATTTTCAAAGGTAATAATTTTAGGCGGAAACACTGATTATGAAAGACACCATGAAAGGAGGTTTAGCCATAAATCTTTGCCGGCTTATGTATTAGTCTTAAATTTACGGATATGAAACTTATAGGACCTTTTAAACAGATTGTCACTCTGGCTGATCTTCCCCTGCGCGGTAAGTTGGCTGATGAGCAGCTTCAGATTTTTGAGAACGGTGGTATTTTAGTTAAAGATGGATATGTAGAAGAAGTGGCTTCTTTCGAAAGTCTGTGCAGACAGTATCCGGATGTTGATACAGAGGCTGTAGAGGGCACTCAGATTTGTCTGCCCGCCTTTACCGACTGCCATACGCATATCTGCTTTGGCGGAAACCGCGCCAATGATTTCGCCATGCGTAATGCAGGTAAGACCTACCTTGAAATTGCCGAAAGTGGCGGCGGTATCTGGAGTTCTGTGCAGCATACCAGAACAGCACCTGAAGAAGAGCTGATAAAAAGCACATTGGAAAGGGTGAATTTTCTGCTCTCACTTGGCATCACAACTATAGAGATTAAGTCAGGTTATGGTCTGGATGTAGAAAATGAACTGAAGATGCTGCGTGTCATAAAAAAGGTGCAAACCATGACGGAAGCTACGTTAATTCCAACCTGCCTTGCAGCCCATCTGAAACCCCGGGATTTTGAAGGCAGCAACGCTGAATATCTGCAGTTTATCCTGAACAGTATTTTGCCCCGGGTTAAAGAAGAAGGTTTGTCCAACCGTGTAGATATCTTTATTGAAAAATCCGCATTTCAGCCGGAAGAAAGCCGTGATTTCCTTCGGAAAGCCAAAGAGTTGGGCTTTGAAATCACCGTTCATGCTGATCAGTTTACTCCCCGCAGTTCAAGGATAGCGGTAGAAGTTGGCGCAAAGTCAGCCGATCATCTGGAAGCTACCGCGGACGGGGATATTGCTTTTTTGGCTAATTCTGATACTGTAGCGGTGGCATTGCCTGGAGCAAGTCTTGGCTTAGGTGAAAAATTCACGCCTGCCCGAAAGATTCTTGACGCAAACGGTATACTGGCCATTGCCTCAGACTGGAATCCCGGATCTGCGCCTATGGGTAATCTGGTAACTCAGGCTTCAATCCTGGCTGCGTTCGAAAAACTGACTTCCGCCGAAGTTCTGGCCGGCATGACTTTCCGCTCTGCCTATGCATTGGGTCTTGAAGACCGTGGAAGGCTGGAGAAAGGTAAAAAGGCCGACTTTGTAACCTACAGTACAGATAATTTTCAGAATGTACTGTACCGTCAGGGTAGTCTGCAGGCACAAAGCGTATTTATCAACGGAAAAAAAATAGAGAATGATTAGCCAGGGCAACGATATTTGGCAGGGACGTTTTGACGGCGATGACGCATTACAGCACAGGATTTGGCAGCGGGTTTCACTTCAGGAAGATTATGAAACTATTTCAACTAAGGATTTCGTTTTGCACGGATTTGCTGTGGAGGAGGGGGTTCGGCGCAATAAGGGCCGGGTGGGTGCAGCTGCTGCGCCGGAGATAATCCGAAAGAATATGGCCAGTTTCCCCGTCGTTAAACCTGAATTTACGTTAAAGGATTTTGGTGATGTTATCGCCGGAACTTCACTGGAAGTTGCTCAGTCCGAACTTACGGACAAATCGGCGGCTGCTTTTATCAGAGGCGGTAAATCTGTTGTTCTCGGTGGGGGTCACGAAGTTACCTATGCGCATTATTCCGGCTTGCGGAAGGCTTTCCCCGGAAAAAAGATTGGTATTATAAATATCGATGCTCATTTTGACAACAGGGAACCCGAATTGGGTATTGGTGCGAGTTCCGGAACCGGCTTCTGGCAGATCGCTCAGGAAGGTCCAATTCATTCATTGCATATCGGGATACAGCGGAACTCCAACACGCTGAAACTTTTTGATACCGCTCACCAATACGGCATGGGTTATATAACAGCAGATGAAATTTTCTTTGAGAACCTTCCAGGTATTTATGAGAAAATTGATGACTTAATCAGCAATATAGATGTGCTTTATCTCACGGTTTGCATGGATGTTTTTAATGCGGCAGTCGCGCCGGGAGTTTCGGCTTTGGCTTACAACGGAATTTTTGCTGACGCAGCCTTCATGCACTTCTACAGACATATACTTCAAAGTGAAAAAATGATGGCGCTGGATGTTGCCGAAGTAAACCCCAGCCTGGATCCTGATCAGAGAACAGCCAGACTTGCAGCAGCGCTCGTAAATGAATGGCTGATGATCTAAGGCATCAGTTTTGAAGAATAGGGTGGATCAATGTTTTGCTAAAGGGTAGCTTTAAAAAAGATAGGGATGACAAATAAAATACAAAAAAAACTGCAGGCGGCCGACAAGGCTTTTCAGGGATGGAAAACGGTTTCATTCGGTGAACGGAAGAGACTTTTTAAGAAACTGGCAAAGCTGCTGGATAAGAACACGGCGTCATTAGCGGCAATTATAACTGCGGAGATGGGTAAACCCATTTCGCAGTCAGTTGCAGAGGTTGAAAAATGTGCTTTGATGACACGTTACTATGCAAATGCAGAAAATGTACTGAAACCTGAAAAAGTGGAAACGGAATTCCGGATTTCGGAAATCCATTATTCTCCAAAAGGAGTGATCCTGGGAGTAATGCCCTGGAATTTCCCTTTTTGGCAGGTCCTTAGGTTTGCAGTTCCCACCATTTTGGCGGGTAATACCGTTGTTGTAAAGCATGCTTCCATCTGTTTCGGAAGTGGGAATGCTATTGAAAAGCTGTTTTTGGAGGCGGGTTTTCCTAAATCCATTTTCCAGAATCTGGAAATAGGACATGAAGCTGTAAAGGAACTTCTGGAGGACCCGATAATTAAAGCGGTGAGCCTCACGGGTAGTGAAGGTGCCGGTGCGGAAGTAGCAGCCACGGCAGGTAAGAACATCAAGAAGTCGCTGCTGGAACTCGGGGGTTCAGACGCATTTATCGTGCTGGATGATGCTGACTTAAAGGAGGCTGCGGTGAGTGCGGCAAAGGCAAGATTGGCTAACTGTGGTCAGGCATGTAACGCCGGGAAGCGTTTCATCATCCAGAAAAGGATAGGGAAAGATTTCATGCCGCTCTTTATTAATGAATACCGCAAATATGTACCGGGTGATCCCACGGATCCTGAGACTGAAATTGCCGGCATGGCAAGGCCGGATTTGGCTGATGAGCTGGAGAAGCAGTATAATACCGCTTTGGAAAACGGTGCAGAAATCATATTGCCGCTGGAAAGGATTTCAGACACGGCTTTCATGCCCGGACTGATAAAGGTGAAACCCGGTAATCCCGTGCTTAAGGAGGAACTTTTTGGACCCTTGGGTATGGTCCTTATCGCCAAAAATGATAATGAAGCATTGCATTTGGCCAATGATATCCCGTTCGGTCTCGCCAATTCTGTGTGGACCGCAGACCGCAAAAGACAAAAGTTTTATATTGAAAACCTGGAGTCCGGAACAGTAAGTGTGAACCGGGAGACCAGTTCGGATCCACGGCTGCCGTTTGGTGGCGCCAAATCATCGGGATACGGTGTGGAACTTTCTTTGTTGGCTCTAAAGGAGTTTGTAACTGTTAAAACAGTGGTAGGGGAGTAGTTGATCAGAACCGTATTGTATATAAATAAAGAAAGCGTCTTAAAAAAGACGCTTTCCTGTTTATTGTAAAGTGTAAACTTACTTAAGTTCTACTTCAGCACCAGCTTCTTCAAGTTGCTTCTTAAGAGCTTCAGCTTCGTCTTTGGAAATTCCGGATTTGATTGCAGTTGGAGCACCATCTACCATATCTTTAGCTTCTTTAAGACCAGCACCTGTAAGATCTTTTACCAATTTAACTACAGCAAGTTTGGAAGCACCGGCAGCTTTAAGAATTACGTCGAATTCTGTTTTCTCTTCGGCAGCTTCACCGCCACCACCTGCAGACATAACTACAGCAGCAGCAGCTGGCTCAATTCCGTACTCATCCTTAAGGATAGTAGCTAATTCATTTACGTCTTTAACAGTAAGGTTTACAAGCGTTTCCGCTAAGTTTTTTAAATCTGACATTGTGATAATGTTTTAAATGTTGAACGATTATGTTGTTTTGAGTGTGTATTATTCAGCAGCAGGAGTCTCAGTTCCTTCTGCAGCTTCCGGAGCAGCAGCTGTTTCAGCAGCAGGAGCTTCGTCAGCAGGAGTTTCTTCAGCTGCATCAGCACCTTCCGCCTTATTCTGCAATGCAGAAACAAGTCTTTGGATTGGTGACTGTAGCAATCCGATGATTTCTCCAAGCATTTCCTCTTTGGATTTGATGTTGGCCAGGTTTTCCAGATTCTCATCACCTACATATACAGTCTCCTGTACGTAAGCAGACTTAAGAGCAGGAGTTGCTTCCTTTTTTCTGAAATCCTTGATCAGCTTTGCAGGTGCATTAGCTGTTTCGGCTACCATAAGAGCGGAGTTTCCTTTGAAAGTTTGGAACATTTCAGAGAAATCCACATCCATCGATTCCATCGCTTTTTGTAGAAGTGTATTTTTCACCACTTTTACACTGATGTTGTTCTTAAATGCCTGTCTTCTAAAATCTGACGACTTTGCAGCATTCAAGCCTTCAAGATCTGCTACATAAACCACTTTCGCGTCCTGCAGAAGGTCTTTTATTTCTTGTATTACTAATACTTTATCTTCTTTAGTCATTATATTTCAGATTTTAGTTTACAGATTTAGTATCAATTGCGATCCCGGGGCTCATTGTGGAAGACATATAAATGCTTTTCACATAAACACCTTTTGCTGCTGTAGGCTTAAGTTTCATAAGCGTCTGAAGCAATTCAACCGCATTCTCCTTAATCTTAGCGGGCTCAAAAGATACTTTTCCGATGGCTGCGTGGATAATACCATACTTATCCACCTTGAAATCAATTTTACCGGCTTTAACCTCTGCAACTGCTTTGGCCACATCCATTGTTACGGTACCGGATTTAGGGTTAGGCATAAGACCTCTTGGTCCTAAAACTCTACCTAACGGTCCCAGTTTACCCATAACAGATGGCATGGTTACAATAACGTCAACGTCAGTCCAGCCTTCTTTAATTTTCTGTAAATATTCGTCAAGACCTACATAATCTGCACCCGCTTCTTTAGCTTCAGCTTCTTTGTCCGGAGTTACAAGAGCAAGAACTTTTACATCCTTACCGGTACCGTGTGGCAGGGATACAACACCTCTTACCATTTGGTTTGCTTTTCTTGGATCTACTCCTAAACGAACAGCGATATCAACAGATGCATCAAATTTTGCAGTATTTACCTCCTTTACCAAAGCAGATGCCTCTTCCAGGTTGTAAATTTTGTTCTTTTCAACTTTGCTAAACGCTTCCTTTTGTTTTTTAGTCAATTTTGCCATTTTCAATAAGTATTAAGCGTTTGTTGGTTTCTGTCCTGTTACTTTTAAGCCCATAGACCTAGCGGTCCCTGCTACCATTGTAAGTGCAGAATCCATTGTGAAACAGTTAAGATCTGTCATTTTATCTTCAGCGATTTTCTGAACCTGAGCCCAGCTTACGGAACCAACTTTGTTATGGTTAGGTTCGCCAGATCCGGATTTTATCTTTGCTGCATCCATTAGCTGGATTGCTGCAGGTGGTGTTTTAATTACGAATTCAAAAGATTTATCTTCGAAAACTGTAATTACTACAGGCAAAACCTGTCCCGGCTTATCCTGAGTTCTACCGTTGAACTGCTTACAAAACTCCATGATGTTCACACCTGCAGAACCCAATGCTGGACCTACTGGTGGAGATGGGTTTGCTGCCCCTCCTTTTACCTGGAGTTTAACCATTTTAAAGACTTTTTTAGCCA
>CAYXUO010000030.1:0-589 GCA_964468335.1 uncultured Chryseobacterium sp.
AGCTCAATTTCACCTTTGGAAGTGAATTTAACCGCATTTCCCAGAAGATTAATAAGTATCTGACGAATCCGGGATTCATCCATTAGCAGTATTTCCGGAATTCCGGGCTCAATATTGAGGAGAAGTTCCAGATCTTTCTTCTGTGACTGGAAAAGAATAACATTCATTACCTGACCCACCATGTCGTACACATGAGTGCGCTCAATCATCAGTTCTAACTTACCTGATTCGATTTTAGAAAAATCGAGAATGTCATTGATGATTGAAAGAAGGCTTTCGCCGGATTCATTTATGTAGTTGAGGTACTGAGTCTGCATCTCGTTAAGCGGAGTTCTAAGCAATAGATCTGAAAATCCGATTACCCCATTAAGAGGTGTACGGATCTCATGACTCATATTGGCCAGAAATTCAGATTTTGCTTTATTTGCAATTACTGCAGCTTCCTTAGCTGTCCTCAGCTCTCTTGTAGTTCTTTCCCTTTCTGTAACATTCTGCACTGTTACAATAACGCCTCCTATTACATCATTGGCCAGGTACCATGGTCCTACCTCCAGACTGTAATTTTGCGGTTCGCTTTTGTTTGACACTG
>CAYXUO010000030.1:599-19148 GCA_964468335.1 uncultured Chryseobacterium sp.
CTACCAGATTTTCGTTTTTATACGATTTACCAGACAGTGCGTCCATATATATTTTCACACGCTGTGCAGGTATATTAGGTGAAACTTCAAATATATTCCGGCCTGTAATAGCCTCTACGTCCATGGAGAACTCCTCGGTCCAGCAACGGCTTACAGAAAGATATTTAAGTTCCTGGTCAAACATGGCCACAGCAACCGGAACGTCACTGATGAACGACTGCAGCATAGCCTCCTTCTTTTCCAGTTCCAAATAAGTCCTTTTGGCATCGTCAATATCCTGAATAATTCCGAAAACCTTGCGGCATACACCGTTCTCAAATTCGGGGATACCAATAGACCGTACCCAGATGCGCTTGCCATCTGGCAGGATCATTTCCAGCTCTTCATCATAAGGTTCTCCCATTCCGATGGCACGGTTGAAAAGATCAGTCACCTTTTCCCTGCTTTCTTCGGTATAAAACCCAAGCGCCGAATTAAGGTCCGGTTGGTAACCAGGTGCCATCATGTGAATTTCACGGGTGGTATCGGACCAATACGTTTTCTGTGTAATCAGATTTACTTCCCAGCCTCCCACCTTTGCGGCGGCACTGGTCTGCTCCAGGATTTTTTTGGTATAAATAAGGTCTTTTTCCAGAGCCATCTTTTCGGTCACGTTCAGTGCGGTGCTCAACACATAAGGTTCACCCTGATCACTGATTTCCACCATATTATGGTACATCCAGATAAATTCCTGACCATCCCTGGAGTGCAGCATCATATAACCGGTATCTTCCCTGTTCTGTGCTATTCTTTTCAGGTAATCATCCAGTTCAGTCCACCTGCTTTGTGGTACAAGGTCCCGCAGGTTAAGTTTTTTGGCCTCCTCTGATGTATATTTCAGCATCTCACGGCCCTTTTCGTTCACTGCCAGAACATTACCCTGAAGGTCATGCATACTCATCAGACCAATAGCATTCTCAAAGAAACTTCTGAATCTTCTTTCTGATCTTTCCAACCTTTGTTTGTCTTCCACAAGCTGCGTAATATTCCGTCCGAAACAAAAGATTTCGGTACGGTTGTGATTCCGCTTAATGTGCCAGTCAATTACAGATGTAACGCCTGCCGCCGAGACGATATGGCTGGTGAAAGAAATTTCGCCCTTACTGTCCAGCTGTTCCCTGTCAATTAAACCTGTATCGCCTTCCCTGCTTACAAGTTCACAAAAACTTTTACCAGCGGTCTCGCCGGATATTTCAAAACTGTTTTCGAAAGCAGAATTTACATTCTTCACTTTCAGTTCATTATCAAGTACACAGATAAGATTGTTGGTTACCGAAAACAGCTGCTCAAAGTATTCGGCGTGCGCATATTTGCGCCTGGCCATTAAGTGCATTGAAACTGCTGCTCCTAATTTTTCCAGTGCAGCCACCTGTGCAGATGTGAGGGTGCGG
This sequence comes from uncultured Chryseobacterium sp., assembly GCA_964468335.1. Classification (GTDB taxonomy): domain Bacteria; phylum Bacteroidota; class Bacteroidia; order Flavobacteriales; family Weeksellaceae; genus Marnyiella. The sequence continues at coordinate 2,030 of CAYXUO010000030.1, forward strand.
GGCTGATAGTCGATAACACAAAGGGTTCCGAGCACAAAACCCTCCCCGTCCCGCAGCGGTATGCCAGCGTAAAAGCGTATTCCTCCCGCCAGAATCAGTGCATTGCCGGATGACCTTTCATCCTGCAGGGTGTCATTTATAATCAGCACCTGTCCGCTCTGGACCGTGTACTGACAAACAGTATCGCGGCGGTCCACAAATTCAAATTCGAGACCCACACAGCTCTGGACCGTTTGAGTATCCCTTTCCATCATGGCGATAATGGAGGCCGGACAGTCGGCAATCATACAGGCGGCTTCAGAAAAAACATCAAGGTCAGGATCCTTGGCAAGATTAACCAGATCATAGTAGGCCAGTTTGCTTAACCTTGCCTCTTCATTTGCGGGTAGGGGAAATTGCTTCATTTATAAATTGTGAGGTATAGGCGGCTGCAGTTTTCAATAACTACCGGCCACTTTGCCGGAGCTGAGGCTATGAAATTAAAAAAAGAATATTTATTGCGGTTGGGCAGACATAAATTCCAGAACGGAATCAGCTATATATTTCAACTGCTCCTCTTCCAGTTCGGTATGCATTGGCAGGGATAAAACCTGGTCCAGCAGCAGATCAGTATTTTTAAAGTCGGCAGGATCGCTTTCCTGAAAATAGGCTTTTTGCTTTCTGAGTGCTACAGGATAATAAATCATTGCAGGTATCTCTTTTTCGGTCAGGAACTGCTGGAGTGCGTTTCGCTTGCCATTCAGAATCCTGAGTGTATACTGGTGAAATACATGCGAAGAATAATCCGCTCTCTTGGGGGTAAGAATTTCAGGATGATCAGAAAATGCTTCATCGTAATAATCAGCTGCTTTTTTCCGGGCCTCATTATAACCGTCGAGAAGCGGTAATTTTTTCCGTAAAACAGTTGCCTGCATACTGTCCAGTCGTGAATTGATACCTATTTCATCATGATAATATCTTTCATACATGCCGTGGTTTACGATACCGCGCATTTTGTGAGCCAACTCGTCACTGTGGGTAAAGACCGCACCGCCGTCTCCATAACACCCTAAGTTCTTGGATGGAAAAAATGATGTTGTGCCCATGGTACCCATAGTTCCTGCCTTACGTACGGTGCCGTCGGCAAATGTAAATTCGGCACCAATGGCCTGAGCGTTATCTTCAATCACCTGCAGTTTATTCTCTTCGGCAATCTTAAGAATTTCTTCCATATCAGCACACTGGCCAAAAAGATGGACCGGAATGATCACTTTGGTACGTGGAGTTATGGCCGCTTTAAGCTTCTCCGTATTCATCGTAAAAGTATCGTAATCAACGTCGATAAGTACGGCTTTCAGTTTAAGCAGATGAATTACTTCAACGGTTGCGGCAAAGGTAAAATCTGCAGTAATCACTTCATCACCTTCCTCCAGTCCCAGCGCCATTAATGCCACCTGAAGTGCATCGGTTCCGTTGGCACAGGGAATAACATGTTTCACATCCAGATAGCTTTCCAGTTCGGACTGAAAAGATTTAACCTCAGGGCCGTTTATAAATGCGGCAGATTCCAGCACATTAAGGACTGCATTGTCAACATCGCTTTTAATTTTGAAATACTGCGTTTGCAGATCTACCATCTGAATTTTCTTCATACTAAATACAATATGCTGTAAATTTACATATATTTAAACATCTAAAGAAATTTATGAAAAAGTTTAGCTGTACCCTGCTTTTGCTACTTTCGGCCAGCCTTTATGCACAGTCCGAACTTGTTTTTGTTTACTTTGCCGACAAACCTAACAAGGCTGCATTTTACGCAAGCCCACTCTCGGAACTCACACAGAAATCCCTGAACCGCAGAACAGCGCAGGGCATCGCACTGAATGATCAGGACGCGCCTGTTGAACCCACCTATCTGCAGAATATTCAGAATTTGGGTTTCCAGGTTACCGATTACTCCAAGTGGCTGAACGGTGTAGCCGTAATGGCTACCGCAAACCAGATAGTACAGCTTCAGAATCAGCCTTTTGTACAGTCTGTTGAGAGTTTTGCCAGAAACTCTAATGCTACAGTTAAAGGACCTGCCCCGCAGAATAAATTCCCCAGTACAGCCAAGACGCCTGCTGTTGTCTTTAATTACGGCACTGCGCTGGCACAAACAGAACAGATTAACCTGAAAACCCTTCACCTGGGGGGATACACTGGTGCCGGGATTACAATTGCGGTGCTGGACACCGGATTCCCTACTGTAGATACAGGTTCGGCCTATCAGCGGCTTTGGAACAACAGTCAGATAAAAGGCGGCTATAACTTCATAAGCAAGAATACCGATATTTATAACACTGCCTTCAATCCCCACGGTTCCTATGTACTGGGGGTAATAAGCGGATATATTGACCAGTCATTTGTAGGTGCAGCTCCTGATGCCGACCTTTATCTTTATGCCACCGAAGATGCCTCAGTTGAAATTCCGCAGGAAGAGATATACTGGATCATGGCGGCGGAAGAAGCAGACCGAAAAGGTGTGGACGTAATAAATTCCTCACTCGGTTATACCACCTTTGATGACCCAAGATACAACTATTCCTATGCCGATATGAACGGGACAACCTCGTTCATCGCGCGCGGAGCACAAATCGCGGCCGAGAAAGGCATTTTTGTAGTTTCGGCAGCGGGAAATTCCGGTGCACAATCCTGGCATTATATAGGTACTCCGGCAGACAACCCAAAAGTATTCACCATAGGCTCAGTGGATTCCAGCGGAAATCCCTCATCATTCTCCTCCTTCGGGCCAAACGCAGCAGGTGTGGTAAAACCCGATGCAAGCGCGCGGGGTACGGCCACAGCAACCGTTTTCAACAGCAGCACAGCATCTGCAAACGGAACCTCACTGGCGGCACCTTTGGCCGCCGGCGGTGTCGCGTGTCTGCTGCAGGCAACTGCACCCGGTACTTCGCGTGAGTATTTGCGCACCGTGTTAAGGCAAACAGCGTCACTTTTTCCCAATACCAATGTACAGATGGGTTATGGAGTACTGAACTTCGGCAATGCGCTGCAGCAATACCTTGCCACGGCTTCAGTTGGTCTGGATTCATTTCATATGTATCCCAATCCTGCGCATGACCGATTATATTTTCGCACGAAAGAAACAGTAGAAAAAGTGGACATTTACGATCCCGCCGGCAGACTGGTGAACAAAACAGTGCCTGTGGCGAATATTCTTGATGTCAGCAGACTGCTTCCCGGAATTTACTATCTGCAGATTAAGACCGCAACGGCTAAATATTCCGAAAAACTGATAAAGAAATAAATTACAGGTCAAAAACTTCATGTACCGCCTCGGTGAAGGGAATTTTCGGATCCAAAATTTCCAGAATTAAATTTTTAACTGAAACCATAGCGTCCTGCAAATCTCCTTTTGCAAACTGAAGTGGAACAACGCCTTTGCCCACCTCGGCAAAACTCCAGATACCAGTCTCAACCTGGCGTCCCGTATATGGTGGCAGATTATTAATTACATAATTATAAATGCAGAGTTGCAGGGCCTGTTTTTTAGAGTCATTAAGGAAGAAATCTTCACGGTTTTTGTCATCTATAGAAACTTTTAGATCCTTAGTTTTTCCTGTTTTGTAGTCGATGATCCTCAGCGTACCGTCCAACTCATCAATACGGTCTATAAAGCCGTAAAATGAAACCTTATCAGTGCGGCCTTCATCAAGGTAAAAATCAACATCCTTAAATTCCTGCTCCAGGGCAATAATACGTAGTTGGTGCCCACTTTTAATGAGCTCGCGGTCGAATTCAACTACTTTTTTTACAGCCCGCAGCGCCACGTTCTTATGGATATAATTCATCCCCTTTTCATAGAATTCAGGTTGATGATTCAGATTTTCAATTGATTTATTAATCATCTCCAAAAACTCATTGTCTGTAAAAGTCAAATCCTGTTCTTTGAGTATTTCATTGCCAACACCTTCGTAAATAATCTGAAGGGCGTAATGAACAAGGTTACCGTAGTTCATCACTGAAAGCTCTTCTTCAATCTGGCTGACTTCTTTGGTTTTAAGCACTTTGGTAAGATAAAAGTCAAGCGGATTATACAGATAGCCCGTTAAATGTGTGGCTGAAACCCTGGACTTCCAAATTTCAAGCTGGTCCAGAACGGCCTGTGTTTTTTCTATAACAGCAGGTTGCTTGCTCATCGGTTCTGACGCGTTTTCGATGACTATGTGATCTATTGTGTGAAAATGGTCCTCATATTCAAGCTGCGTAATGAATCTGCTTTTCTCACCCGTGTTCACGCCGGAACTCAGGGCATTGAAGAGCAGATGCACATTTTCTGCATCCTGCAATAAACGGTAAAAATGATAGGCATAAATACTGTCGTTCTCCAGAAAAGTGTGCAGGTCAAAATGGGTTCTTACATCAAAGGGGAGATAGGAATTCTGCGTATTGCCTAACGGAAGCTTCCCTTCATTTACCGAAAACAGAATGATGTTCCGGAAATTAAGCAAACGTGTTTCCAGCAAACCCATGACCTGTAATCCCTGGAGAGGTTCTCCCTGAAAGTCAATGGCTTCAGAGTTCACCAGTTGGTTCACCAACACTTCCAGCGTTTCCATCTTCACAGAAAACCTGTACGGCGCCAGCTGGTTACGTATGATGCGGAACGACTTTTCAAAATGTGAGATATTTTCATACTGAATATCGTCCAGGTCATTAAATTTCAGATTGAAGCAGAAATCTATAATCAGGTCCAAAAATGACTGAACATCGGTGGGAGTCAGGAAAAGATCAAAATAACTTAGCTCATTTAAATGTTCCCTAAGCAGCCGCTCCGATAAGTATACAATATTACGCGACTCAATAAAAGATTTAAAATCAGCGATGATTTCCAAGTCCCTGCCGGCGTTGGGCAGTTCCTCCAAAATGGAAAAAAGATCGTTATAATAATAGGATCCAGCCTTTGTTTCAAGTTGTTTCTGAAGGTGAAACAGATGCTTTACCGCATTACTGAATCCCAGATTACGCAGCGGGAAACCCATTGTTATATTCAGGATTTCAACTTCAGACAATGCATCCAGCGTGGCTGGCAGAAGATTTTCGTCCAGCAGAACAATGGCTGTATCCGAAAGATCAGGTGTTATCTGCTTCATTCCATCCAGGATACGCGGAAGGATTTTTGTTTGCGAAATATTCCCTGAAACTTCGTATACCTTAATTTTTTTGGGTTTTTGGAAATCGTTTTCAATCCAACGGAATTCGCGAACGTTGTTGAACTCCTTCCATTTTCGGTGTTCGCGCAGGAACTTTCCGGCTTCCTGTCTTTCATCATCAACATAATAGCTGTCGCCCTGAAAAAACACCTGCGCTCTGTCCCACTGCAAGAGACTGCGTACAAGCTGTTCCTCTACTTTTGTAAATGCATTGAAGCCACAGAACACAAATATCTTCTCCGTTTCCTTTGCGAAGGACTCAATCTTATGCTTCACTTCCTCATGAATCATACCCGAGGTAGCCCAGTTTTTCTCACGGAGCTTTTGCTTCAGTGCGGGTAAGAAAATGTTCATATTACGCCAGAAGGTCAGGTATTTCCTGCGAGGCATATCTTCCTGCTCACCAAGATCCTGAGCCCAGGCTTTTATACGCTCTTCATCAAACATATATTCCAAAACCGCCGAGTCACTGTCGGCAAATTTCAAAATATCATCCCAATCTTTCAATACAGTTGGAAACCATTTTACAAAACCTGAAAAATCATCTTTCGGCAGCAGATTCAGCTCACTGTACACCTCAAAAGCAAAAAGCCAAAGTCCAATGCCCTGCAGTCTCTGCTTACCGGAAATTTCAAGAATCAGGTCTTCTACAGTATGAAAGGTGGGTAAGAAACCGGAATATCCCTTTTCCATCAGGATCCTTTTGATGAAAACAATGGGTCTCTTACCCGGAAGGACAATATTAAACCCTGATAAATCAGGGTTTTGAGCAAGAAGTTCTGTAAAAATCTTATCTAAAAAGCGCATATCATATGGATGTAATATCAGGAAGAAAAATTCCCTTTGGATAAATATACCACTTTTTTAGTTTCAAAAAATTCCCCGTCAAAATGGTCTTTAAGCAGATGTACTTCGCAACGCAGGCCGGCAAGCTCCTCGCCAAGATCCCCACCTTTTAGGTAAAGAACACCATTATGCTTTTCGTTAAACTGTTCTTTTTCAAACTTTCCGCGCAGCCATCTAAGGAATTCCGGCATCTGGGTGACAGCGCGGCTCACCACGAAATGAAACTTTTCCTTCAGTTTCTCAGCACGTTCATGGACTGCAGTCACGTTTTCAAGTTCCAGGGCTTCCGCAACTGCGCGCACTACAGTAATCTTCTTACCGATGCTGTCTATGAGTGTAAACTGTGTTTCCGGGAACAGTATAGCCAGCGGAATGCCGGGAAAACCACCACCTGTACCGATGTCCAGCACTTTGGTGCCCGGTGCGAACTCCATGATCTTAGCGATTCCCAGGGAATGAAGTACATGTTTCTCATACAGGGATTCTGTGTCTTTTCTTGAAATTACGTTGATTTTTTCATTCCAGTCGGCGTACAGGCCTTCCAGCAAATCAAACTGCTTCTTCTGGGCTTCGGTGATATCCGGGAAATATTTTATAATAAGGTCTGCAGACATTTTTAGTATTCTTCGCACAAAAATACTTTTCCTTTCGCGTCCGGCAAAATAATTTACAAACCCTATCTTTGTATGAATCACAATTTCTTCTATGGACAGACTATCCAACCGGCTTAAACGCCTGGGCTATTCCCAAACATTTGTAATGAGCAATAAGGCACGTGAAATGCGTGCAAACGGTACCGATGTCATAAGCCTCACACTGGGCGAACCCGATTTCGATGTGCCTGAAATTATAAAGCAGGCCGCGCACGATGCCATTGACCAGAATTACAGTCACTATTCGCCGGTGCCCGGTTTTTTGGAGCTTCGGGAAGCTATCGCGGCTAAACTGAAGCGCGATAACGGTTTAAACTACAAGCCAACACAAATCTGTGTATCCAACGGTGCCAAGCAGGCAATACTGAATGTCCTGGCGGCTGTACTGAACGAGGGCGACGAAGTGATACTGCCCGCACCTTTTTGGGTAAGCTATGATGAAATGGTGAAGATGATGGACGGAACATCAGTCATCATCCATACGGCCTATGAAAACGATTTCAAGATCACGGCAGAACAGCTTGAAGAGGCAATAACTCCGCGGACCAAAGTCCTGCTGTACAGTTCACCCTGCAACCCGTCGGGCAGCTACTATACTTATGATGAACTGAGGTCTTTAGCCGAAGTCATCGCCAAACATCCGCAGATAACCGTTATTTCTGATGAGATTTATGAGTACATTAATTACGAGACCACTACAAAATCAATCGCCGCCTTTGATGAAATTTACGATCAGGTGGCGGTGATCAACGGTATGTCCAAAGGATTTGCAATGACAGGTTGGAGAATCGGATATTCAGCCTGCCCTGAGTGGCTGGCCAACGCCTGCGAGAAAATTCAGGGACAGATGACCAGTGGTCCTAATACAGTGGCCCAGCGCGCATCCATAACCGCACTTAGTGCAGACCCGGCAGAGTTCAGATATATGATTGAAGAATTCCGGAAAAGACGGGATCTTTTTTATGATTTGATGAAAGAAATACCTGGCTTCAGAGTAGTCCTCCCGAAATCGGCCTTCTACCTGTTTCCGGATATTTCCTATTATATCGGAAAAACGCTGAACGGTGAAAAAATTGGAAATTCAGATGATCTCGCAATGTATCTGCTGGCCAATGCACATGTAGGGTCCGTAGGTGGCGTCTCTTTTGGCAGCCCTGAATGCCTGAGATTCTCTTATGCCGCATCTGAACAGGATCTCAGGGAAGCAGTGAGGAGAATCAAAAAATGTCTGGAGGAATCTGTAATAAGTTCAGTAGAAGAAATTAATCCTTCTTAATCGCATTGATAGTTTTTATAAATGAGAACTTATTGTTTTAATAGATAGAACTCCGTACATTTGCATTACGAAATTAACAACAATAAATAATTAAAATTATGTCATTAGTAGGAAAAAAATTCCCAGGGATTACGGTAGATGCAATGTCTGAAATGGGTGATGACCTGAAAATTAACATTTTTGAAGAGGCCACCAGAAACAATGAAAAGATTCTGCTTTTCTGGTATCCAAAAGACTTCACATTTGTTTGCCCTACAGAACTTCACGCATTTCAGGATGCTTTGGGCGAATTCGAAAAAAGAAATACAAGAGTGATCGGTGCTTCCTGCGATACCAACGAGGTACACTTCGCATGGCTGAACACTGCTAAGGAAAACGGAGGGATTGAAGGCGTTACTTACCCTATCCTTGCAGATACTCACCGCCAGCTTGCCAATACTTTGGGAATTGTAGATCAGGATTTTGAGTACGATGAAGAAGGCAACGAAACTTTCACAGGTTCCAACGTAACTTACAGAGCTACTTATCTTGTTGATGAGACCGGTAAAATCTTCCATGAGTCTGTAAACGATATGCCTCTTGGCAGAAATGTTAAGGAATATCTTAGACTTATTGACGCTTACACGCACGTACAGAAGCATGGTGAAGTTTGTCCTGCCAACTGGGAAGAAGGAAAGGAAGCTATGAACGCCAACCGCGAATCTACCGCCGAATATCTGGCAAAACACCAGAACTAACATTTAAACTTTTTGAAGATATGTATACAGAACTGACTGAGGACATCCTTCAGGAAAAAATTGCAGAGCACGATAAAGTTGTTGTACAGTACGGCGCCACATGGTGCGGAAACTGCAGGATTATGAAGCCTAAGTTCAAGAAGCTGGCTGCCGAGAACGATGACATCCCATTCTATTATGTAGATGCGGAAAAGTTACCGGAAAGCAGAAAGCTGGCAAAGGTGGACAATCTGCCAACTTTTGCAGTGTTCAAAGATGGCGCGCTGCTCAATCAGGTGCAAACGAACCAACAGGACAGCCTAATTAATCTTTTTAAAGAGCTAGTATAATGAAATTACCTGTAATAAGACAGTTTTACCAAAACCAAACCCCCGAGAACCTGGAGGCCACGCTGGAGGTACTGGAATCTTTTTCAGAATTCAGAGGTACTACAGAAGAAGATATGAATGTGGTGGGAGAACTGATCACCAATATCTGCGGTGCACTGGAAGCGCATGCCAACGTTAAAAACGGTATGAGCGAGAAAGACGCCCTAAACAGTTTTGCCCAGAAAGTAATGGGTTCCATCGACAAATAACTTTTCGGTGCATAAGAGAGAAAAGGACTTCAGCTAAGCTGAGGTCCTTTTTCATTGATATAATCAGTTGGTATTTAATTCTTATATAACTTCAAGGAAGCGCATCGTATCCACATTATCAGCATAAGTATCCAGGCCGGGATTCTGGGCCTCACCAAAGCCTATCGAGTTAAGTCCCAGTTCTGACTTTGCCACCACGGTTTGAATATCCTGTTCATTTTCTGCCAGAAAACTCTTCACTTCATCCAGATCTGAGTAGCGGGAAACGTTGATTACCGATAGAGGTGAGAACAGTTTATCATCTTCCTTCAGCATCACGAAGTTGTTGTCCCAAAACTGTTCCAGATTAAGCAGGTAAACAGCACGGTTGTATTCGTAATTATTGGCGTATTTGTTATGGTTAATGACCTCTTTGAAACCGATGAAATTTTCAAAAAGGCGGTCCACCAGGAAATCTTCAGGCATCAGGATCCGCGTAACATTCCGGCATCCGAGGCCGTAATAACGGAAAATATCTTCAGCCAGAAGCTGTAACTCTTCAGGGGTCTCATCACCCTTCAGCACAGCAACAGAAGTTCTGTTTTTACGGATGATGCTCAGGTGGTCCCTAAAATAGAATTCAAGGTATCTCGCGGTATTATTGCTGCCGGTGGCTATTACAGCATCAAAATCCTGCAACCTTTCTACAGTTTCAAACGGAACAGTCCCTCCTGACTTTTCATTCCACATTTCCAATAGGAAGGGCAGCATATGCCTGTCCTTGGACGATAGTTTGATTACCGGTATATGATTGCTGAGCACTACTGCCAGCACATCATGGAAACCCACCAGCGGAATATTACCTGCGAGAATAAGCCCTACTCTTTTGGACTGCTCAGCCGTTCGGTAATCCGAAAGCCAGGCTTTTACATTCTGTTCGGTAAGCAGGCTGCTCCACTGCTTCAATGCAAAACGCTGATTTTCCTGAGTAAACCATGGATTTTCGTTCTCTGATTTCTTCAAAACGGCTTCAAAATCCAGGTCTGTTTCGTTATAGTCCGCCGGTTCCTTAGCCAGAAAATCCTTTATAAACCCGCTCACTACACACAGCCCTGCAATCTGATTTTTCTGATTCATATAAATAAACTGCGGGCCGATGGTTCTAACCCGATTTGCCTGCAAAATTAACCAATTTAGGCCGAACGGAACGGAAGATGGGCTTCCATTTCACTTTAGATTACAGAGCTTGATTAAAACCGGTGATTATACTGTTAAAAAATCAGTTGTACAGTACGGTTTTACGCTTTTGGATGCACTAAATTTTCGTAACTTTGCACCAAATTTAAAATAAGAAGTAGCTATGGCTATCAAAATAACAGATGAATGTATAAACTGTGGTGCCTGCGAACCGGAATGCCCTAATAATGCAATCTACGAAGGAGCTGTGGACTGGAAAGCTTCCGAAGGAACAGCGCTTTCCGGACGTGTGGTTATGAAGTCGGGTCTTACTGTAGATGCAGATGCGCCCCAGGAACCCGTGAGCGACGATGTTTACTTTATTGTAACCGATAAATGTACCGAGTGCATCGGCTTCCACGAGGAGCCTCAATGTGCGGCTGTTTGTCCGGTGGACTGCTGCGTACCGGATGAGGATCATGTGGAATCCCCTGAAAGTTTACTCGAGAAAAAAGCCTTCTTACACGGAGAATAATTTTAAGCCCGCTCATTTTTGGTGGGCTTTTTTTCCGCCTTGTCCATCTGACAGTACACAAAATACACAACAAAAATATTAAATGATGAAAAAACACAACTTTAGCGCAGGACCCTGCATCTTACCTCAGGAAGTTTTTACCAAATCTGCCGAAGCAATTCTGGATTTCAACGGCAGCGGACTGTCACTGCTTGAAATTTCGCACCGCAGTAAAGATTTCGTAGCTGTAATGGACGAAGCACGCGCCATTGTAAAAAGACTGATGAACCTCGGCGATGACTATGAGGTCCTTTACCTGGGTGGCGGCGCAAGCCTTCAGTTTGCAATGGTACCTTTTAACCTGATGAAATCCGAAAACGGAAAGGCAGCTTACCTGGATACGGGTACGTGGGCAGCAGGTGCTATAAAGGAAGCGAAGAAATTCGGCACAGTGGATGTTTTGGGATCGTCCAAAGAATCTAACTACTCATATATTCCCAAAGATTACAATGCCGACAGCAGCTACGATTATTTTCACTGTACATCCAACAATACCATTTACGGCACCCAAATGAAGGAGTTCCCAAAAGTGGATACACTGATGGTGTGCGATATGAGTTCCGATATTTTTTCGCGCGTGGTAGATTATTCCCAATTTGACCTGGTCTACGCCGGAGCACAGAAAAACATGGGCCCGGCTGGTGTTACCCTTGTAGTGGTTAAGAAAAGTATCCTGGGGCAAACCGGTCGCGATATACCATCTATACTGGATTATGAGCAGCATATCTCTAAAGAATCCATGTATAACACTCCACCTGTGTTTCCGGTTTATGCAACGCTTCTTACTTTGCAGCATCTGGAAAAAAATGGAGGAATAGCTGCCGCTGAAGAGAGAAACAATGCTAAAGCTGCTCTGCTGTATGAAGAAATAGACCGAAATCCTCTTTTTGAAACCTTTTGTGTTGAAGAAGACCGGTCCGTCATGAATGTATCTTTCAAGTTGCTGGATGAATCTAAAAAAGAAGCGTTCGACAGTGCCTGGAAAGCCGCCGGCATCAGCGGTCTGAACGGCCACCGGAGTTTGGGTGGGTATCGTGCCAGTATGTACAATGCACTGCCACTGGAAAGTGTACAGGTTCTTGTTGATGTAATGAAATCTTTGTAACCGAAATTATAAAACTTACCCTCTATATTCCAAAATTTATGAAAGTTTTAGCTAACGATGGAATTTCCAAAGCAGGAGAAAACAGACTGAAAGAAGGCGGTATTGAACTTGTGGATGCAAAAGTGTCCCAGGAACATCTGATCGGTTTCATCAACGATAATAATGTGGACGTGCTTCTGGTACGCAGTGCAACTAAAGTAAGACAGGATCTTATTGATGCCTGTCCATCATTGAAAATCATAGGACGCGGCGGCGTGGGCATGGATAATATTGATGTTGAGTACGCAATTGAAAAAGGACTTTACGTGATCAATACGCCAAACGCATCGTCACGTTCGGTCGCAGAACTGGTTTTTGCCCATTTCTTCAGCCTTGCAAGATTTTTGCACGAATCCAACCGTATGATGCCCCTGGAAGGCGACACGCAGTTTAACGCACTTAAGAAATCCTACAGCAATGCCTCAGAACTTGAAGGGAAGACTCTTGGAGTAATCGGTTTTGGCGGCATTGGCCAGGAAGTGGTTAAGATGGGTATTTCCCTTGGGATGAAGGTGAAAGTACTTACCAGAAAACCACGGACTGAAACACTTAGCCTGAACTTTTTTGATGGCCAAACAGTAAGTTTTGACATTACATCTACCACAGATTATACAGAGTTTCTGAAAGATACCGATTTCATTAGCGTGAATACGCCTAAAACGGAAGGTTATGTACTGGATACTCCTCAGTTCGGGATGATGAAGGACGGTGTTTATATCGTGAATACCGCCAGAGGAGGCGTGGTAAACGAGGTCACTCTTCTCGATTTCATAGAATCCGGTAAAATTGCCGGTGCGGCACTGGATGTTTTTGAAAATGAACCTACTCCGGAACTGCCGTTGCTTATGAACCCGAGTCTTTCCCTTACTCCACACCTGGGAGGTAACACCCTGGACGCACAGCAGAAGATTGGAACTGAACTTGCTGAGCAAATCATTGCAATTAAAAATTCCCTTGCGTAACGATGCCGATATTTAAGCCATTTCGCGGTATACGTCCGCACGAAGACTTTTTGGATGTATTTCCTACACATCCACTGGATAATTTTACGCAGGAAGAAATTAACAGAAAAGCCCAGGAAGAAGACTCGTACGTGCAGATGATTAAACCGTACGTAGTAAGCAAGTCCAAGGACATTGACCGAAATCTGCGAAAGATAAGGACCAATTTCGAAGAACTTCTGGACGATAAGAAACTGGTCCAGGATGCCTCATCTTACTATCTTTATGAGCAGATCAAACCTGATAAAACCGTGTTTCGCGGACTTCTAGGGCTGGTATCGGTGGAAGATTTCTGGGAAGGAAAAATTAAAAGGCACGAAAGTACGATTCCGCAGAAAAAAGAAAAACTGGCGCAGTACCTGGATAAGGTAAACCTGCAGGCAGAACCGGTACTCCTTACCTACCCCGCCAATTCCAAAGTTGAATTGCTGATGAACCATGAGGAGAAAAATGTACCTCTGCTAAATTACTATGACAGTCAGGGCATCCGCCACAAGGTGTGGAAAATTGACAACCGTCTGAAAATGCAGCAGTTCAAGGAAGTTTTGGAGCAAATTGACTCTTTTTATATTGCCGATGGACATCACAGGATCGGGTCTACAGCTCTGAACGCGAAAAATCATAAGGAGAAAAACAAAAAGCATAAAGGTACTGAAGCCTATAATTATGTCTTTAGCTTCATTGTTTCCAATCAGTCTATTAAGATCCACGATTATAACCGGATTGTAAAGGACAGGAACGGACTTACCAGCGAACAGATCCTGGAGAAACTGGACCGGTATTTCGATATACATGATAAAGGCGAAGAACCTTATTATCCCTCACAGAAATTCCACATCTCAATGTACATGGATGGGAAATTTTATTCGCTGCACGTAAAGCACAGTCTGCGGAATCCTGAAGTCTCTAAAGATAATCTGGACCATCATTTACTGGACAAATATGTACTTAAAGATATCCTTGAAATAGAGAACACGGACAGTTCAGAGCGCATAAAATATGTAAAAGGCAATTCTACCGTAGAGGGCATATGCAAGATGAAAACAGAGGTGGACCTGGGAGAAGGTCACATTGGCTTCGGCGTTTATCCGGTAAGCTTCAATGAAATGCTTAAAATTTCGGATAACAGAATCAGTATGCCGCCCAAATGCACCTATATTGAACCTAAACTCATTACTGCGTTGGTCATGTATGACATGAAGTAAATTTCTTATTTTTGGTTTCTGAAAGGAAATAAATGAAAAAAACCATACTAATCATTCCACTCTTTCTGGGTGGAATTTTACTTTCTCAGCGAAAACCCGCACCACAGCCCAAAGTTGATTATGCCGGTGAATTCCGAAGAATTTCGGACGAAATTATGGTGAACAGCAATGCTTATGAAAACCTGCGCGAACTGGTAAAAGGCATAGGGCCACGATTTGCAGCTACCCCGGCCTATGACAAAGCTGTTGTATGGGCAGAGAAGAAATTTGCCGAAAATGGTGGCGCAAACATCCGAAGACAGGACGTCATGGTACCTGTTTGGGAAAGAGGCCGTGAAAGTGTACAGATTAAGACCGCCGGTGGAAACTGGAAAAATTTGGCGGCACTGGCTTTGGGAACTTCAGAAGGAACGGGCGGCAAAGATCTGACCGGTGAAATAATTTTCGCAAAAGATCTGGCCGAGTTTGCCAAAATGTTTCCCAGCGATGTGAAGGACAAGATTGTGTTTTTTAATTACGCCTTCGACCAAACTATTATTAACCCAAACGAGGCCTATCTGATTGCCGGAAAATACCGATGGTCCACACCATCGCTGGCCAGCCGCAAAGGGGCAAAAGCTGTGCTTACACGCTCGGCAACCTCGGCTTCAGATGATGTACCGCATACCGGAAGTGTATATTATGATGTACTGGACAAGAACAAGATTCCGGCACTCTCAATCGGCGCCCGCAGTGCAGATGAACTGGAACAGTTGGTGAAGAAACAGGCGGTCACAGTAAAAATTAATACAACTTCTACTACCAAAGGCGAGAAAATAAACCATAACGTTATTGCTGAAATTCCGGGGAATAAAGATAACAGTGTCATTGTAATAGGTGCACATCTGGACTCCTGGGATATTTCGGAGGGTGCGCACGACAACGGCGCAGGTGTGGTGCAGGTTCTGGAAGTGTTAAGGGTATTCAGGAAACTGGATATTAAAAACAGACACACGCTTCGTTTTGTATTATTTGCAAATGAGGAAAACGGCGTACATGGCGGTGAGGCCTATGCCGCCGCTGTAAAAAAGTCCGGCGAGAGACATATTTTCGCTATTGAAAGTGATGCAGGCGGATATTCACCACGGGGCATTTCACTGGACATGATTCCACAGCGCCGGCGTCTGGTATTCGCGTGGAAAAATCTCTTCCTGCCTTACGGAGTTTATGATTTCACCCAGGAAACATCTGCGCAGGATATCGCACCCCTTAAAAAACTAAATGTTCCTCTGGCCGAACTGGTGCCGGATATGCAGCGCTATTTCGACATACATCATACCAGCCAGGACACTTTTGACAAAGTAAACAAACGTGAACTTAACCTGGGCGCCGTGGCGATAGCACAGATGGTTTATATGATAGACCAAAACTGGTAAATAATCAGGAGTTTCCCATCTGCTGCCAACAGACAAACCCTGCAGCCTAAAAAAAACAGAGGCTGTCCCGAAATGAGACAGCCTCTTTATTTATGTTGTTCTGGTTACTTGATCTTAACCAATTCCACATCAAAAACCAACCACGCATTTGGCGGGATCACCCCTCCGGCGCCGTTAGGGCCATAAGCCAGTTCTGATGGAATAAGTAAAGTAGCGGTTTCACCTTCTTTAAGCATTAGGATACCTTCGTCCCACCCTTTAATTACGCGGCCTGTTCCTACAGGGAACTCCAAAGGCTCACCTCTCTTGAATGAGCTGTCGAATTCCATTCCATCAATCAGGCGGCCGGCGTAATGCACGGCAACCATATCGCCTGCCTTAGGTTCCTTACCTGCAACGGTTTTTGTAATTTTATAATAAAGACCTGAAGCCGTTTTCTGCATACCTGCAGCCATTTCATCAACCAGTCTTTGTTGGTTTGCTTTGAACTCCGCCTCCTTTTTAGCCTTTTCTTCTTCCATCCTTGAAAGATAAGTCTTGTTGTTTTCCTGAATCTTACCTTTTCCTTCCTCAAACAGCTTTGCAGCATCGTAGTTCTTGTATCTGTCGCCTTTGCTGAAAATTGAAACCTTCTCCAGAACGATGTCCGTTTTAGGTTTGTCCTGAGGTCCTTTATCTACTGCTGCAATGGTATCGATAACGTCCACACCGTTTACCACTTTTCCGAAAACTGTATGTTTGCCGTCAAGCCATGGTGTCGGTATCTGAGTGATGAAAAACTGGGATCCGTTGGTGTTTGGACCGGAGTTCGCCATGGAAAGCACCCCTTTCACATCATGCTTAAGGTCGTTTTTCTCATCAGCAAATTTGTAGCCCGGATCGCCCATACCTGTTCCCTGGGGGTCGCCACCCTGGATCATGAAATCCGAGATCACACGGTGAAAGATAGTTCCGTCGTAAAATGGAATTCCCTTTGATTTGGATTTGTTAGCAATAGTTCCCTCGGCAAGCCCTACAAAGTTAGCCACTGTAACCGGCGATTTCACATCTTCCAGTTTTACGATCATGTTACCCTTGGTGGTTTGGAGGTGAGCATAAAGCCCGTCATTCAAACCTTCGTACGTTTGTTTGTCTACATTCATCTTTTTATATATTGGTGTGCAGCTAAATAGCGTTAATCCCGCTATTGCCAAAATTGTATATTTCCTGAACATTCCTGATTTATTAAAGTTAATGCAAAAAGCATGGCGAAAATACGGAATTCGGCCCAAATAATAAATCAAAAAGTCAGGCAAGAATGCCTGACCCTGATCTTAAAAGTATATTAATTATACAGTCTGA
>CAYXUO010000031.1:0-12197 GCA_964468335.1 uncultured Chryseobacterium sp.
CCTTAGTTCATTCTGCGATATGCCCTCAATAATTTCCTGAACAATCTTGCGGTTAATCTCCGACTGAATTTCATATCCGTCCTCCGACAGATGATTTGTAACTTCTTCTATAACCGTTATTTCATAATCTTCACCCGCCTCAGTACTCCGCTGCAACACCTGGTCGCCATATTTAAGCATCAGCTCCACCAGCTTTTCCTCCAGAACAAGAAGTGGATTAACATTGGCTGCCTGTTCCGGCACCAACTCCATCTTGGCCTCAGGTCTTGCAGGTTCAGACTTAAACTGCGGCTGGCTTACCTGTTTCTGCAAACCCAGTTCATTGAAAAGGCTTTGTTCGCTCAGACCAAATTTACCTGAGATTTCTTTCAGATAAACTTCCTGCTTCAGCGCGTTGGTCACAAATGAAACCGACTTTACGATATCGCGGATCGCTTCTGCCTTCTTTATTGTATCTGTTCCGGCATCTTTAAGTAAAATCTCGGATTTAAATGCAATAAAATCTTTGGCTTCATTACGGATAAATTCCTCCACATATTCCTGAGGATGCTTTCTGGCAAAGCTGTCCGGATCATCACCATCGGGGAAAAGAAGTACGCGGATATTCATTCCCTCTGCCAGCAAAAGGTCAATGCTTCGGAAACTGGCTTTAATACCGGCAGCATCACCATCAAATAAAATAGTAACGTTCTCGGTAAGCCTTTTTATCAGCTTGATCTGAGCGGTAGTCAGAGCAGTTCCCGAACTGGCTACTACGTTCTCGATACCGGCCTGGTGCATGGCAATCACATCCATATAACCTTCAACAAGAAGACAAAGATTCTGTCTGGAAATTGCCTGCTTGCTGTGATTGAGCCCGTACAGAACGGCGGACTTATGATAGATTTCTGTTTCCGGTGAGTTAAGGTACTTGGCCGTTTTCAGGTTATTCCGCAGCAGTCGTGCACCAAAGCCCAGCACCCTTCCGGAAAAACTCTGAATAGGAAAGATCACACGTTCGCGGAAACGGTCTATTCCCGCGGGCGAATTTTCCGGAAATATGGACAGTCCGGAACTTTCAAGTATTTCCTTTGAGTATCCCTTCTCGAGGGCGTACTGTGTAAAAGCATTTTTTTGCTCCGGTGAGTAACCCAGCTGAAATTTCTTTACAATGGATTCCCGGAGTTCACGCTCCCGGAAATAACCCAAACCTACATTTCTGCCTTCCTCTGTTTCGGAAAGCTGTTCCTGAAAATAAGTATTGGCTACTTCGTGAATCTTGTAGAGCAGGTCACGTTCGGTCTGTGCAGCTTTCTGCTCCTCGGTTTGTTCCTGGATGGATTCCTCTATCTCAATCCCGTATTTTTTGGCTGCATGGCGGAGCGCTTCCGGGTAGGTGAAACTTTCAATTTCCATCAGGAAAGAGATCGCGGTACCGCCTTTGCCGGAGGAGAAATCTTTCCAGATCTGCTTACTCGGGGATACTACAAAACTGGGCGATTTTTCATCATGAAAAGGACTCAACCCTTTAAAATTGGAGCCTGCCCGTTTCAGTTGTACATACTCACCAATAATTTCCTCAACCCTTATGGTGGAGAATATTTTATCGATAGTCTGCTTTGAAATCATTCGGTAAAAATAGCAAATTACTTTGTAAAAACGGGAGCCCTCCCCTAAACCACCTCCTTTAAAATCCTTACTTTTGACGCCTAAACAGTTGATATGGAATGGACAGTCAATAACGTGGACGAATGGGAGCAGGTGGCAGATGAAGTTGGCAAACTTCTGCAGCACAATATACTCCTGTTGAAGGGAAATCTGGGTGCAGGAAAAACCACTTTTACCAAGTTTCTGCTCAAGTCCCTGGGCAGTACTGACGAAGTGTCGTCGCCTACGTACGCGATTGTAAATGAGTACAGAGTTGCGCGGGGCCGTATATTTCACTTTGATCTGTACCGGATGAACAGTATTGACGAGGTTTATGATATAGGCATGGATGAATATCTGGACAATGCCTGGCTATGCATTGTAGAGTGGCCCGAAATTTATGCTTCGGAATTTACGGAATTACCCTACCATGAAATGCTAATTGAAAATAGGGATACTGGCAGGAAAGTAATTTTTAAATAAGGCCTATCTTTGTACCGGGATAATATGGTATTATAACCTTTAATCAAGCAAAAAAGAATGAGCAGCGGAAACATTTTCACTCCCTTCAGGGAGGAAGAACTGATGCCTGTGGAGGAGAAACTGGAGGTCCTGAAAAAGGAATCCAAATTTACAATTGGCGTTCCCAGAGAAACTTCTTTAAATGAGCGCAGAACGTGCTTAACACCCGATGCTGTGCAGGTATTGGTAGAGCACGGCCACGAAATCGTGATTGAAGCTGATAGTGGTAAAGGTTCCTTTTTTTCAGATGTTCAGTATGCTGAAGCGGGCGCCCGTATTACTGAAAATGCCGCTGAAGCTTTTGGTCAGAACCTCGTACTGAAGATCAACCCGCCCAGCGAGGAAGAGATTGATATGCTGAAACCGAATGCACATTTAATTTCTGCATTGCAGATCAATCTTCGTTCGCCGGAGTATTTCCGCAAGCTTGCCGAAAAGAAAATAAATGCCATTGCTTTTGAGTTTATATCCGATGAATATAAGCAACTGCCGCTGGTAAGGCTCATTGGTGAAATTGCGGGCACTGCATCCATCCTGTACAGCTCCGAACTGCTGGCACTTTCCAACGGGAATATGCTGGGCGGAATCACCGGCGTAAGACCAACTGAAGTGGTGGTCATTGGTGCCGGTATTGTAGGCGAATTTGCGGTTAAAGCCGCTCTGGGCCTTGGAGCCAGCGTAAAAGTATTTGACAATTCGCTCTCCAAACTTCGCCGCCTTCATATGATGATTGACGGACGGGTTCCAACTTCCATAATTGATCCAAAGGAACTTTCCAAAAGTGTGCGCCGTGCAGATGTGGTAATCGGCGCGTTGCCCCGTACCTGCATGCAGCCAGTGGTAACTGAGGATATGGTACGTCAGATGAAAAAAGGAAGTGTAATCATTGATGTGACCGTAGATTACGGTAAGGTGGTGGAAACTACGGAAATTACGACGCTTGCGGATCCGTATATCATAAAACATGATGTTATCCACTGCGGACTGCCGAACCTTACTTCCCGTATTCCGCGTACAACGAGCAAAGCAATCTCCAACTTCTTCCTGAGTTATCTGCTAAGCTACGACAAAGAAGGTGGCATAGAAAATATGTTCATCCATAAAAATGAGATGAAACAAAGTCTTTACATGTACCGCGGCCGGCATACCAAAAAAGTGATTTGCGACCTTTTCGGACTTCCCTATCACGATATCAACTTATTAATGTTCTAAATTTTGAGAAAACTTAAATTTTTCCTAATTGGCCTGGTGCCCGGACTCATTGTCGTATTTTTCATCCTGAATCAGAAAGGCGTAAGCTGCAGTGGCTATCTTCCCAACAGCCGGGTAATCGCAGAGACCCTTTCCAAGGATTTCACCTATACAGACAGCTTCCGCCAGCAGATGAATGCACAGGGAGTAAACGAACAGTTTTTGAAAGACAGCATCATTACTTACGGCTATGTGGATTTTGACAGAAGTAAAGCACAGCAAAAGCCATGTCCTGTGTACACACTCGTTTATCCGGAAAAAAATCCGCGTTATGAACTCACCTTTGAAAAGTGCAAAGAATCAGCTACCTTTTCAGATCTGAAAAAACTTAAATAGAATATTTTAAATCTTCTACACAAGAAAGCAGGCTCGTAATACCGGCCTGCTTTATTATTATTACTAATATAGTTAGCATTCTGCTACATTTACAGCAATGGCAAGACCACCTTCGGAGGTTTCCTTAAAACGGTCATTCATGCTTTGAGCCGTTTCCCACATACTCTGTATTACCTCATCCAATGTTACCCGTGCTTTGCTTGGATCGGATTCTATCGCAATATTGGCGGCTGTAATTGCCTTTATCGCTCCCATTGAGTTACGCTCAATGCACGGGATCTGTACCAAACCGGCGACCGGATCGCAGGTAAGCCCAAGATGATGTTCCATAGCAATCTCTGCTGCCATTAACACCTGTGCCGGCGTACCACCCATAATTTCGGTGAGTCCTGCAGCAGCCATGGCCGATGAGACACCTACCTCTGCCTGGCAGCCGCCCATAGCGGCGGAAATGGTCGCATTTTTCTTGAAGAGTGTTCCAATTTCACCTGCCACCAGAATGAACCTGATAATATCCTCTCTTGTATTGTGCTTGGTGAAGGCCTGGGCATACATGAGGACAGCCGGAATTACACCACTGGCACCATTGGTAGGTGCGGTAATAATCCGGCCAAAGCCGGCATTCTCTTCATTAACTGCCAGAGCAAAGCAGGAAACCCATTTATTGATGGTCGTAAATGTACCATCGGCACCTTTAACATATTGCAGCCACTCTTCCTGACTGTTATATTCCAGGTCGCCCAGCAGTTTGCGGTTTAGGGCCGCCGCACGACGCGATACTTTTAGCCCGCCGGGCAAAATTCCTTCCCGGTTAACGCCCTTATAAATACATTCACATATCTGATCCCAAATGTAAAGCGCTGTACTTTCTGTCGCGGCACGGCTTCTCCAGGACTCCTCATTAAGAAAAACAAGTTCTGACACACTATTAAGGCCAAGCTTTTCAACATTGCTCAAGACATCCTTACCACTGTGACAGGGGTACAGCGTTCTGATGCAACTCTTTTCCATTGAATTCTCATTGCGTGTGGCAATAAAGCCGCCGCCTATAGAGTAATAGTCCTGTATCAGCTCTGACCCATCAGCGAAGACTGCACGGAAGATCATTCCGTTAGGATGAAAATCCAGCGATTTCTTCATATTCAGGATCAGATGTTTAGCGTAAACAAAGGGGATCACTTTTTCCCCGCCCAGGTGCAGAAGTTCTTCTGAACGGATCCTGGCAATCTTTTCGTCGATTGTCGCAGTATCGATTTTCTGGTAATCCTCACCGGAAAGACCAAGCATTCCGGCGATATCGGTACCGTGACCTATACCTGTCTTCGCCAGAGAGCCGAAGAACTCAATGTAAACTTCGGATACGTCGGTAAGGCCGTAATCTGCGCGGATTTGACGGAGGAAATTTTCGGCTGCATTCCACGGGCCCATCGTATGTGAGCTGGAAGGGCCAATCCCTACTTTAATGATTTCAAAAACCGAAATAGACTGCATTTAAATTTTTATTGATTTGCAAATATAGGCCTAAAAACAGCAATAGCTGCAGGCGTATTTTAGAACATCCGGAAGAAATATATAAATCAAGATGCCCCCGTTCCCTGCAAATTTACACCTTTCGGTGACCTACTTCAAAAGACCTATTTTTCATCATTTGTGTTTTTGCTCATCTTCCCCGGGAGATGAACTTTTTTCTGTAAGTATTTTTGCAAGCAGCTGCGAAACCTCTTTGTGCCGGGTAGCGGGAAAAAGATGGGTACCGCCACGTATGATATAGTCCGGCCTGGAATTCTTAATAGGAAACACGATGTCCTTTTCACCCATGATCTGAATGACATCTGGATTCTCAGATGCCTGCCAATCCACGACTTTAGCCACGCACCATTTCAGATAGTAGGCATCCCGGACCGTAAAATACTCAAGGATTTTAGGATTTCTACGGTCAAACATCTTCCGAAAGTAAGAATAGAGTCTTATAGTACTGCTGTTATAAAATTGCTGGGGTAGATATTGAGGTATCCGGCTCATTTTTCCCAGCCTGATAAGTCTGGACTTCTCATCAGATGATTTAATGCTGCCCAGGATGATTACCAGCTTTGCCGGTTTCACCCTGTCAATCTCCTGAACCATAATACCCCCAAAGGAATAACCCAGCAGGTAAAAGGGCTCGGAATCGTCTACACGCGCTGCCATTCTGTGTACATAATCTGAAAAAGCCTCATCCTTATTTGGAATAAGCCAGTCCAGAAACACGATTTCCAGGTGTTCGGGAAACTGCAGGCGCTGCAGGACTTTAAAATCTGCACCCAGTCCGCTGATGATGTAAAGTTTGCTGCGTTTCATCTGCTAAATAAAAAAGGAGCAGAAAATTCTGCTCCGGTATTGGTAATAATCAACTTAAATTAATTAGCGGTCATCTTGATCTGAACATCAATCTGGTCTTTAATCAGATAGTCACGGATGGAAGATTTGTAAAAAGCTTTATAATCCTGACGGTTAAGCGAAAACTTAGCCGATTCAAATTCCACAAAACGGTCGTTGGTACGGATTTTTGCAGGGAAGGAAATCGTTTTACGGGTACCTTTCAGGGTAAGGTTACCATATACAAGATAATTATACTCTGTATTTTTGGAAGGTAGAATTTTTGTAATAATAAATTTAGCGGTTGGGTGCTTCTTCACTTCAAAGAAATCTGAACTTCTAAGGTGATTAGTCAGTTTTTCCTGATCTTCACCGGTTAAATCAGTGTTGGTCAGGCTCCGCATATCCAGAACAAACTCACCACCTGTCAGTAACTTATCTTCAAAAATAAACTTCCCGCTTTTAAGTTTTATAAAACCTGAGTGCGTTGTGGCTTCACTTTTAACCACCTTATAGCCCCACCACCTGATATCGGAGGTCTGAACTTTTGAAATCTGCACCCCTTTTGATTTTTTCCTTTGTGCCAGTACGAGCACGCTGAACAATAATAACGTCAGTAAAAATAATTTTCTAATTCTTTCTTTTTTATCAATAAACAAATATATCAATTCTGCTCTATAATTGAATGTTTTTTAAAATTTGCTGCAGCCAGGCAGCTCTTCCAATAAAAAACTTCAACCTTTTGATTGAAGTTTAACCATTATGTTAAATTAAAAAATAATTACTCAGCTGAAAAGGCGGCATAATAAGCAGCACCCGTGAGTACCATCTTATCGCTCAGTATCATATAGATTGGTATATCCTTCAGAACTCTTTCCATCTTATCACTGATCATAAACTTCTGGTAAAGTCTGTCTTTATCAATATAATCCTTAAAGAGCAGCGGAAGTTCGCCACCAATAAGGAGGCCCCCCGTGGCTTTCAGTTTTAGTACAAGGCTGTTTGCTTCGCGGGCCAGGAATTCCAGATAGGTATTGAGGGCAATCGTTGAAATCTGCTCATTATCTTCCACTGCAGATTCGTACATTACAGTGGCAAAATCCTTATCCGTTCTAAGTCTGGCAAGGAGCTTCTCAGATTGGGGATGCCTTTTCTCATCACGCAGGAAGCGGTAGATATTGAAGAGACCGTTTCTGGAGAGCACATTTTCCCAACTTACTATGCCATAAATTTTATTGAGGAACTGATAAAATTCCACCTCCACATTGGTTCTTGGTGAGAATTCCGAATGGCCTCCTTCCGTAGCAAAAGGCCGGAGGCGTTCACCGTCAAAAAAAAGTCCTGCTTCGCCCAAACCACTGCCAGGTGCCAAAATGGCAACGTTTCCGGTGGTAAGCACATCAGATTTAAAGATTTTCATTAAACAGGCATCTGAAAGGTCGGCGAGTCCATACGCGGTAGCTTCCAGGTCATTAATAAGATATACCTGCGAAATTCCGGTACGTTCCGCTATTTCCTGCTGATCCAGTATCCAGGGCAGCCGGGCAGAAATTCCCTGATTATTTATAACCGGCCCGGGAACACCTACTGCCAGGCGCTGAACCTCGGTAAGCGCATTTTCCTGTATGAAAAGATTAACTATTTCAGAAAAGGAATTGAATTCTACCGTCTGGTAGCTTTTTTCGGCCGTGTGAACAGCCTTTTCACCCTCGCTCCTGTACAGTGCTATCACAGTTTCCTTCTCACGCACATCGGCAGAGAGAATGCTGATACCCTGATTATTACTGCTCTTTATACCGGGCAGGTATAAAGGAAAATTTGCACTTGCGACCATATTATGCGATTTAATCAAAGATAAAATGTTTTAAGCAAATAAAAAACCTTTTCAAATAAATTTGAAAAGGCTTTGCAATATATGCGGCTAAATTATTGTCCCAATGGAATATTATAAGAAACTCCCAAACCTAAAGAACCTGCGCTGAAGTCCTGACCTACAAGGTTCCCGTTGTCTCCGGTGAATACTTTCTGATACTGCAGGGAGAAGTTCCAGTCATTATTGTGGTAACCAATCTCCGGCTTGATATACAGACCGCCATCAGGTCTCTGTGTATTGGTAATGTCATTTGAAGCAACATTATCATCGCCCACAATAAAACCGTATCCAAGGTCAGTTCCGAAATAAAAACCTGTATCTTTTGGATAAATTCTGATGAGACCTGCAACCGGCACTACACCAAAATCATTGTTGGAGTATCCCGCGTTCTCGCGTCCGAAATAGTGTGTATAACCTGTAGCTACACCTAATCCGAATCCAGGTGTTACCAAATTCTGGTAAGCAACATCAAGACCTACGGCAGCGGACGCATTTTCCTGTGGAACTGCAAGTCCTACATTTGCACCGATCTTAATCATATTTTTCATGCCCGGATTATCAAATTTTTCGGTTTCCTGCGCAAATGCAAGTCCTGAAGCAAGGATACCAAATCCTAATACTGCTTTTGTGATCGTCTTCATAATCTTAAATTTTAATGTTGTTGATTTTTATGTTGGCTGGTATCTTGTAAAAAGTATGCCAAAGTAGGGTGATTTACTATTCATGCCCCCGCATCAGTAATATATAAAACTGATAATCAGACAAATAATTAAATTCATTTATTAAACAATCATTTAATCGTGACAGGCATTTGATCCATTGGCAGATTCTCTAGCTCAGTCCTGTAATATTTCCATGCTCATCTATATCCATGCCTTCTGAAGCAGGAACATTGGGCAGTCCCGGCATGCGCATCATATCGCCCAGAATAGGAATGATAAAACCGGCACCGGCCGCGAACTCAAACTCGCGTACATTGATTTTGAAACCTTTGGGCCTGCCGATCTTCCTTTCATTATCAGACAGGGATTTCTGTGTCTTGGCCATACAGATAGGCAGATTATCCAAACCAAGGTCGCATATTACCTTCAGGTCATTCTTTGCTTTAGTAGAATAAACCACACCATCTGCACCATAAATCTCCCTGGCTATTTTGTCGATCTTATCTTCTACTTTATCATTAACATTATAAAGCATCTGAAAATCATTACCATAGTTTTCCACTGCATTTACCACTTCCTGAGCAAGTTCTGTCATACCGGCGCCGCCCTGCGTAAACTCATGGGCAACAATAGCTTTTACGCCCATTTCAGCGCATTCGTCCTGGATAAAAGCAATTTCCTCGGGAGAATCACTAGCGAAATGGTTAATGGCGACTACGGGTTTAAGGTTCAGTTTAATATAATTCTCAATATGTTTCTTCAGGTTATCAATACCCAACTGTACAGCAGCAAAGTCAGGGTTTTCGAAAGCGCCATTTTTGGCACCGCCGTGGTAACGCATGGCACGAACTGTAGTTACGATTACCATAGCTGCGGGCTTGAATCCTGCCGAACGGCATTTAATATGCAGAAACTTTTCGGCTCCCAGGTCTGCTCCAAATCCTGCTTCGGTAACGGTATACTCCGCCAGAGACATGGCTGTCTTGGTAGCAATGATGGTATTGGTTCCCTGTGCAATATTGGCAAACGGACCTCCGTGAAGGATGGCGGGATTTCCTTCCAGGGTCTGCACCAGATTAGGTTTTATAGCGTCCCGCAGGAGGATGGCCATAGCTGCTTCAGCCTTGAGATCTTTGGCATAAATCGGTTTCTTATCAAAAGTATACCCGACAAATATATTTCCCAGCCGCGTTTTAAGGTCCTTGAAATTTTCACTCATACAAAGTATCGCCATGACCTCCGAAGCCGGGGTGATATTGAAACCGTCTTCACGCGGAACTCCGCTGGCGGTACCTCCCAAACCAATGATAATGTTGCGGAGCGAGCGGTCATTCATATCCATAACACGTTTCCAGACAATAGTTCGCGGATCAATATTAAGTGAGAATTTTTTATTCTGAATGTTATTGTCGATGAGTGCTGCCAACAGATTGTTCGCTTTTTCAATTGCGGAAAAATCTCCTGTAAAATGCAGGTTGATGTCAACCATCGGGATTACCTGCGCATAGCCGCCGCCGGCCGCCCCTCCTTTTATTCCGAAAACGGGACCTAAAGACGGTTCGCGCAGAACAGCTACCGCTTTTTTACCAATCCTGTTCAGACCGTCGCAAAGCCCAACCGACACTGTAGTCTTTCCTTCCCCGGCGGGAGTTGGATTAATTGCGGAAACCAGGATCAGTTTTGATCTGGAAACCCGCTCTGCATTAATATAAGACAGTGGTATCTTGGCCTTGTATTTCCCGTAATATTCCAGATCGTCTTCTGCAATTTCTAATTTTGCAGCAATGTTCCTGATGTGTTGGATGTCGGCATTTTGGGCGATTTCTAAATCTGTAGGGAAGCTCATGGTTAAATGTATTGGTTATCTAACAAATTTAACCAAATAACTAACACGATGAGAAGGGCTGCAGCCGATTTAAATCATAATACCGTCATGGGAACGCGGAGAATTATGCAAAAATATATTCGTCCGGCTTCAGGAAATAGCTAGCATTCTCAACCAAAGCGGCTTCCCTGTCCCTGCGCGTAAGCAGGCCTTTCATCTTTGGATCTCCGGCCCACAGGCGCTTCATTGCCCGGATTTCAGCGGCAATTTTACTTAGGTTTTTCGTTTTCACCCAGGCAGCGATATTCTTCATCTCAGTTCGTCTGGAACCTTCCAAACTGCCTCCGCGGTTATACACCAACGAAAGCAGGGCTCCCTGTGCGTCCGGTGGCAACGCCTCTACACCGGGGTAACTTTTGGCGGTACTCCTGGCATAGACCGGAACAGACGTGGCATAGAAAACCTGCAAAGCCTCTTCATACGGGATTTCCACAGATTTAACGGATGATGTAAGTGCCGCTCGTGCCTTTTCACCCTTCAGTCCTACAGCGGGCTTCAGCTTTGCATATTTAGAATCCCCAAGGAGTGCGTGCCAGTCCTTCTCGAACTGTGCCGCGGTGCTGTAGCCTAAGTCATAGCCTATTCCAATGGTGACGCCACTGGCACCATGAGGCCAGATCGGGAATTTATATTTGGAATTGTACATGGATTTGGAGGATATTTCGCTTTCCAGAACCAATTGAAGTGAACTTTTGGAAATGACCATACTCGCACCTTTAGGCAGCGGCGGAACTTTTTCGTCCAGGAAGAGTTCGATCCGGGTGGTGGTATTCACGCCGAAGATACCGTCAATATCCCGTCCTGTAAAACCAAGACCTTTCTGGATATTCTTCTTTTTGTCGTGCAGGGTAAAATCTGACACCAATAATCCCAGCACCTTTTCCAGTGCATTACAGGTTTCCAGGTCATAAATTCCGCTTGGAGATACAGCTAATTTTTTCTGAATTCCTTTAATTCTGATTTCTAGTGGATTTTGAGGCATGGCTATAGGTTTAAGGGTTATTCTGAAACACTTTTACCATGTAAAATTATAAAGGAGCATGAATTAAATATAAGGTAAAACACCCTTATTCAATAAAAAAACCGAACTGTAACAACAGTCCGGTTATCATTTTAAATGAAATTGCTTTATTTGGCAGCAGATTTCTGAGTGCTCTTTCTGGATTGTCTGGCTTCATATTTCTTCATAAAATAACCTATGGCCAATGGCGCAACCCACATCAGGATTCTTCTTAATATTACTGGATTCATAATAGTGATTTTTTCTTGAGGATAGCTTTACAAGATGTGCGCCAAAAAAATCAGAATGTTGGCTGGAGGGTAAATGGGTTAAAAGGATATAAGGTTAGAGGGTTAGAGGGTTAGAAAGGTAGGTTTGTAAATATTTTGATAGTAAAGAGTTTTAACGTCTGCTGTATAGCCTGTCTTTATCCTTTTCTCTTTGTTCTTTCCTCTTTACCACAATCTGCAGTCTGATATCTTGGCTTTCATAACCACAAAGTACACTAAGTCTTTCACAGGGAACACAAAGAAATCCGCAGAAAAGCTCCGCCGCAGTGTCTTTATTCTTTTCTCTTTCTTCTTTCCTCTTTACCACAATATGCAGTCTGACATGTTGATTCTGGGCTCTCTTAACCACAAAGTACACTAAGTCTTTCACAGGGAACACAAAGAAATCCGCAGAAAA
>CAYXUO010000031.1:12297-19126 GCA_964468335.1 uncultured Chryseobacterium sp.
GCTCCGCCGCAGTGTCTTTATTCTTTTCTCTTTCTTCTTTCCTCTTTACCAAAATCTGCAGTCTGATATGTTGATTCTTGGCTCTCATAACCACAAAGCACACAAAGTGCTTCACAAGGAACACAAGGAAATCCGCTGAGAATCTCCGCCGCAGTGTCTTTATTCTTTCTTCTTACCACAGTCTGATAGCAAATACATTCGCTCTTGGCTCTTGGCTCTCATAACCACAAAGTACACTAAGTCTTTCACAGGGAACACAAAGAAATCCGCTCAGAATCGCCACCGCAGTGTCTTTATTCTTTTCTCTTTCTTCTTTCCTCATTACCACAATTTACAGTCTGATATCTTGGCTCTCTTAACCACAAAGTACACTAAGTACTTCACTTGGAAAACAAAGAAATCCGCTGAGAATCTCCGCCGCAGTGTCTTTATTTTTTTCTCTTTCTTCTTTCCTCTTTACCAAAATCTGCAGTCTGATATCTGGGCTCCCTTAACCACAAAGTACACTAAGTCCTTCACATGCAACACAAAGAAATCCGCTCAGAATCTCCGCCGCAGTGTCTTTATTCTTTTCTCTTTGTTCTTCCTCTAAATCAGAAATGCCGCATCCTGGCTCTTGGCTATTCCCCATAGTTACCTACCGCCGTCTTTAGATTCTCTAAAATCCTGGTGCGCAGCCTTGCCGGACTGATTAGGGTAAGCGAACTGCCCATACCTAAAATAACGCGCTCCAACTCCGGATTGAGCTGCACTCTGATGCTGAAGGTTATGCCATCATTCTCTTCAGACAGAACCTGCTGACTGTGATGAATGGGTTTTGTCTTTACATAAGGTGCATTGCTGTGATCTACTTTAAAAACGACCTCCTGAGGGCGCTGCGATTCCAAAACGGTTACCCCTACCACATCGGCAAAATAGCTGTCGGCGTCAAAGTCTCTATATTTATATTCGGTCTTAAGGTCGGTCTCTACCTCTTTTATGCGGTCCAGCGCCAGGTTGAACATCCTGTTTTTATGCCAGCAGATCAGGAACCAGCGGTTGTTATATTCTTTCAGGAGTTGTGGGTGCACAGTGAGATAGTTAGCTTCCCTGGCTTTAAAACTCTGGTAGAGAATCCTGAGCGCCTGCCGGTTGATGATCGCCTGATAAAGCGGATCTATAAATTCCAAACCTGTTAACTGCTCGTTCTTGTCCAGATGAATGACTGACTTCTGACCGGCAGAATGAACCGAATCCTCAAGCTTCTGTATCACTCCGTTCATGTCCTTAAACATGGAGAAGTCCTTGAATTGCTTCAGGATCTGTATGGCATTGTTCATGGCCAGCAGGTCGCTGCTGTTTACCTCAATCTTATGAATGCTGTAATCCGGGTCGCTGTAGCGGTAATATTTCCTGTCGTACACTTCGATCGGTGCTTCGTAACCAAACCTGGAACTCCGCATATTCTGAAGGTCCAGCTGAACGGTTCGTCTGCTTACAAAAGACTCTTTTCCCTCATATTCAAAAAGTGCTTCAGAACATTCTTCCATCAGATCTTCCAAAGTGTACTTCCGGGATGGGTTCCGGAGACAGCGGTCCAGGGTTTTATAGCGGATCAGCGCATTTTTGTTTGAAGCCATAGCCTGTGAGTTTTTTTGAGCCTGCTTTTCGCATTGACAGTAATAAAAATAGAAAAATTTTTTAAGTGCGCAAAATGACTGCGCAGCAAGCCTGTTACTTTGCACTATAAAATGAAGCTATGAAAATAACAGGAAAGGAATTGATCGAATTAGGCTACAGGCCGAAAAAATGGTTTGCGGAAGCTTTGGACCATATTAATGATAACAAACTTGAACACTCAGAAATGATAAAATACTTAGCGCAATATAATTCACCCGAACCTCTGCCGTTACAGGAATCACTGGATTTCGCCGTAAACATAAGGGCCCAAAATGAGAATGAAGCCGATAATGTAGCGAAGGTGGTGCAGACCATGAAGACGCTGCTGAAAACTCCAACCTTAACCGCCGGAGCCCTCATGCCCGACGCCTGCCCCACAGGTCCGGACGGAAATATTCCCGTGGGCGGAGTGGTAGCTGCGCATAAAGCGATACACCCCGGATTTCACAGTGCCGACATCTGCTGTTCCGTGATGCTTACCGATCTGGGTAATGCCGATCCTAAAAAAGTATTGGACGCAGCACATTCCATCACGCATTTCGGACCCGGCGGCCGCGACCGTTCCACAGAGATGCCCGTTTCCATGGAATTGCTGGAGGCTTTCAGGCAGAATGATTTCCTTAAAGACGAACAGCTCATCAGTGCGGCGCGCTCGCATATGGGTACGCAGGGCGACGGAAACCATTTCCTTTTCGTGGGAAGATCAAAGAAAACCGGTAACACCATGCTGATTACCCACCACGGTTCCCGCGGACCCGGTGCGAGGCTTTACGATAAAGGCATCAAGGTGGCCAACCGTTTCCGCGACGAACTTTCACCGGCCACTCTGCGCGAAAACGCCTGGATCCCTTCTGAGACCGAGGAAGGTCAGGAATACTGGGAAGCTTTGCAGCTGGTACGGAAATGGACCAAGGAAAACCATGAAAACATTCACAGCGCCACCATGGAGAAGCTTGGCGTGCAGGCACAGGACCGATACTGGAACGAGCACAACTTCGTGTTCCGCGATGGCGATACTTTCTACCATGCAAAAGGTGCCACGCCACTGGAGGACCGCTTTATGCCAGACGTTACCGGGCCACGCCTTATCCCGCTGAACATGGCCGAACCCGTACTTATTGTTCAGGGCAAAACCAACAGCCGGAACCTGGGCTTCGCACCACACGGAGCGGGACGGAACTTCAGCCGCACCCAGCATAAGAAGTCACTGGCGCATAAAACGACTGAGGAAATTTTCCATGAGGAAACCAAAGGTTTGGATGTTCGTTTCTTCACCAAAGACATTGATATCTCCGAACTGCCCAGCGCCTACAAAAGTGCCGCCGCGGTACGGTCGCAGATTGAAGAATTTGGTCTTTGCGAAGTCATAGACGAAGTGATGCCTTACGGCTGCATTATGGCCGGCGACATCAGGAAAAACGCACCCTGGAAAAAGAAGAAGAAATTCAGAAAGTAAGAAAACCACCGGATCACCGGTGGTTTTTAGTATAAATACAGATCTACTAAATTAGAAACATTACGGCTTCCCATCACCAGGTGTTCACCTGTTTCCCGACAGCTTTCAGGACCACCCTGCAATCCATCCCGATATCACAGTGACAACCTTCAGACAATCGCAGGATTTTCTTGCTATCACATGTGGCATCTAACCCTTTGTTTTCAATGCCTCACCTTCAAAAGCAATTCCGTCCCAGCCGGATAGCATAAAGTTGCGGATGTTCCGGTGGTCTGTACCCTCAGGATTTTGAAGCACACCCGTCCGGTAGAAATCCCCGAACAGCGCCAGCGTTTCCTCTTCGTCAAGCCCTTTCAGCTTGGCAAAACTGAAGACCTTGCACGAACCGTTATTTTCGCCAGCTTCATTCACCGTATTTCCGTTGGCGAATTTTGTGGGCGTGAAATGGTAATGTTGGTCGATGTAGGCGATTACGTCTTTAAAGGCGATGGATTGTGGGGAGGTTTTGAGTTGGGTTAGGAGCATTTCTTATTTTAGATGTTTGTTAATTGCTTCGAAAACTATATGCTTTCTTTTTCTTAATTGATGTTCAAAATCTTTTGTATCAAATATTTCTGAACATCTCCGAACATAACCCATATAGTTGGAGTTTTTTCTCTTAGATTGAACTTCTGAACTTACAGAGGAGTATTCCCCCCTTTCATTTAATTCCAGAATGGATTTCTTTCTAAATATTTGCTTTAATTCCCCGGTTTCAGAATCTATATCTCTTAATGGTTTATTGTAAAGCTTTTTAATTTGATTATGAAATATTGCTTTTTTTTGGAACGGATCATGATCAACTGCTTTTTTGGCTCTTTTTGCCCTACGTTTCACAACGCTTATAAGTCTTCTATAATATTTTGCAAGGTTAGTAGATTTAATTAACACAATATAACCTCTAAATTCAAATCCAAGATAGATTAAAGGTGAGCCGATTACGTATGATCCATCAAAATTAACTTTTATAGATGTTAACCTTTTCTCTTTGCGTTCGTTAAATTCTAAATTGTCGAAAATGAAAGTTTCCGTTTTTGCAGTGCTTATTTCAAGTTTACTTTCTTTTATTAGATTCTCCACGAAATCCTTTGTAGTAGATATCTTATCTACTTCGCAAATCACAACGATGTCATCGGAATATCTCCTATAGTAAGCATTTTCGTTACTTACTAAACTTTCAATAATGGCTTTGTCGAAGTTGTACAAATAAACATTGGCTAAAACTGCACTAATTGGCAAACCTTGCGGAATCCCAACCAATTTCTTTTCTGCGGATCTAAATGGATTTTTATAAATTCTTAATTTTCCTTGTTTAATGCAGCTTCTAAAATCTTCATTTGATTCAAAAAAACATTTATAACCTTTCTTCCTTCTAATTTTAGCCAGCTTTTTTTCGTCGAATCCAGATCTTCTGCCACTTTTTCTCTGTGAAATCCTAAGATCATCTTTTAGTACATAACTGAAATTTGTGCAAGATCTAAAAACATTATAATGATCATCAGGAAGAATTTTCTCATCAATAATGAAAGACCATTTTTCTTTTAAAATTTTATGATCTAGGGACGAAAAAAAACCTTTAATATCAAACGTTAGAACAGCAACTTTTCTATCGTTTGAACTTCTGCTTTCTATTTCATCAAAAACCTCTTTAGCAAAGTGGATTGTACTCTTTCCTCTATCAGAAGTTTCATCAATTTTAATTTTTCTGTATGCAGTAACACATTTGAAAAGTTCTGGATGAACAGAAAGTTTATCTTCATATTTCGCGTTTAGCAAATTGGCATAGTATCCATAAATCAAAGCGTCGTAATGACTTGCATAATGCAACGGTCTTATTTTCGAAGTTTGCTCCGTTGAGCCACATTTTTCCAAGACATGTTTATGAGCCCGCCCATTAGTACTGTGCTTTTTCTCATCCGCTTTCTTAAACTTTCGTTCTTTAATCAAGCCATGTATTAATGGATAAAAGGCATATTTAGCGACAAATTCCTTATTTTCAATCTGCCTTTTGTAAGTACGCCAATTTTCACCAATTTTCAAACTTGGGGAAAGATGCAGGTAACCTTTGGTCTTTAGCCACTCTGGAATTTTATCGTAATTATTCATAGAAGAAAAAACTTGTGCATAGGTTCTAGCGATAACGATATTACATCTTACATACCTCCCGAAGGCCGGACTAGTACCCAATTACTGAGTCATCGTACATTTCGTAAATATATCTTTAACGGCAAATACCAATGATATGGCAGATACTTACATTAAATCAATTATTCTTATCTTTACAGCTGGAATTTCCCTGATGGGAGAACTACTGTTGATAAATCTCACACCTGAATATCTACACATTCAGTAAGGCATATAGCCATTCAGTCCTAACTAGTTGTAAGAAATCAACTTTCTGCACAAGCCTAGCAAATATAACATTATAATTATTAGATTTACAAAAACATAATTATAAATGATGAAAGTTAAACTAGGTGATTTATATTCCCTAAAAAACCATCCCTATGAAAAAGATGTCCAAGATGTTCAGATTGCTGGCTATGCAGCAATGACTCCACCAATTCTAGTAATTTCTGAGATATTAAATCCTCCCAAAGAGCACGATACCGAAACCGGAATTGCAAAATCTAGACAAGTAAAAGGAATTTATTATTGCCACAAAAACCACAAGTTCGAAACTCTTTGGATAAGTTTGAATGAACTTAAATTAATACGTGAAAATGTGGTTGCTGAAACATTGGATGATAATCAATATGAAGTAACGAATGATGACGAAATAAAAACTAAAGATATTATTTTTCAGAAATATTCGAAATCTATTTCTTTAGAGGAAATGAAGCAGATCTTTCTACATAACCAGGTTATTTTAAAATCCTGCGATTTAGAATTGGGTAAGAAAAAATTAACCTTTGGCCAGACCGAGAATAAACCTTCGAATAAAATCACAGCGCATTTAGATTTCTTACCTCCTGTTTTAACGGTAATTGATGTTAAAATTAACGATGAAAAAATAATTTTCAACTCAAAATCTGGGAATCTGAAGAAATTATCATCAATTTATTTATTAAAATGTAAATGGCATAATCCTGTAACAGGATCATTTTCAGAAGATTTTATTCCTGTAGAAACAGTGGATTTAATTAAGCCCAGCAGTACCGTGGAACATGTTTCAAGACTAATTGAGAGCAAAGAATTTATGAAACAAGATCTAGAGGAAATTATTGAACTTGAAAGTGGCCGTGAAATAAAATATACCTACGCACAACCAATAAAATTAATATTCAAGCATTACAAATATGTAATAAAATATTATGATCTTTTCCTATCAAAGTATTTTGAAATTGATTTATCTGATTTTGTTGTAGATGACGACACTTTAAAAATAAAAGATATCGTATTAGAAAAAATTCCAGAATATAGGCGTAGTACCCAACAATTTTTCTCTACCGAAGACTTTACCTTCGAAAATGAAAATTTTTACAGAATTACTTACAAGGACACGAAGGATAAGATTTCAGTGAGGATAATATTTGCTAAAAAAGTATTGCCAAATAAAATCCTTATAGCCGACTGTCTTTTACGAGATGGCAATGAGAGGCATTTTCGTATAAAGGAGGGCAGCATGCTAAAAATTGAAATTTTAGACCAGAGTTATTTCAATAAATAATTATA
>CAYXUO010000032.1:0-19038 GCA_964468335.1 uncultured Chryseobacterium sp.
CCACCCCACGCTCCAAGGCTTTTAATCATCCCGTCTTAATCAGAAAAACTGCTTTCTTTCACTTTAGGCAGTCCAAGAAATTCCGAAACCAGGTTTTCGTGAAGTTCCATATGATTAACAAATTCGCTTAAAGCAGTACTCCTGAATATATCCTCAGTCAGTTTTGAAAAACGATCGATGAGGTCAGGAGATTTTTTCTTACCTCTGTAAAGCTCGATTCCGGCGCGACTATTCTGCTTTTTGTTGATGTGTACAAAGATGAGCTCCTCTTTAAAAGGAGGCGAGTAATGAACAGCATTCACTGTGCGCACGGGAGCATTTTGAAACAATATGGTTTTCCCTTCCCCGGCAACGGCAATGTCATAACCACTGCCATGCAGTAAAATTTCGTTCAGCAGAAAAGCATCACAATCCGCCCAACGGCAAATATTGTTTAATAGTGTAGAGCTGCTGCCCAGACCATAATCAGAAGGGAATTGAAGGTTTGTTTTAAGACGGTAGGAAGTTGAATCCTGAAATTTGATGACGGAATACTGCTGTACCGCCTGTAGAAGTTGCAATACGAAATCCGTACCCTGTGGCAAATTGGTGTCAATCACCGTCCACGTTTTGTAATTTATCCGGGCCTGTAACCAGGGTTTCCCCTGATGCAGTGCCTCCCAATATACTTCGGAAAGGCCATCGGTCAGTTCTTCAAAAAAAAACTCCTGACCTGGCTTTGTGGGAACAGCCAGAGCAAGAGCACCGTCCAGGACGAAATATTCTGAAGTCAGTAATAATTTTCCCGGCGAAAATATTCTGCCCATCATCAGCAGTTATGAAAATACTACATCAGCATTTATCTTCTTGATGAGACCCTGCAAGGTTTTACCGGGGCCCACTTCTACAAATTTTGTGGCACCGTCCTTAATCATATTCTGAACGCTTTGGGTCCACTTTACAGGTCCTGTAAGCTGAGCAATCAGGTTGTTCTTTATTTCCTCCGGATCAGAAACAGCCGTCGTAGTAATATTCTGATATACAGGAATAGTGGAATTTCTGAATTTGGTATTTGAAATGGCGGTGGCCAAACGGTCCTGCGCCGACTGCATGAGCGGCGAATGAAAGGCACCATTTACAGGCAGGATGAGTGCACGTTTGGCACCTGCCTCCTTCATCCTTACACAAGCTTCTTCCACTGCCTCCGTTTCGCCGGAAATAACAAGCTGTCCCGGACAGTTATAATTAGCGGGAACTACAATGCCGTTTACCGACGCGCAGATCTCCTCCACTTTCCCGTCCTCAAGCCCCAGGATGGCCGCCATGGAACTCGGATGAGCATCACAGGCTTCCTGCATGGCTTTCGCACGTTCGTGCACCAGCTTCAGACCATCCTGAAATGACAGCACCCCATTTGCTACCAAAGCCGAAAATTCGCCAAGTGAATGGCCGGCCACCATCTCGGTACCTAATGCATCGGTCGCCTTCAGCGCAGCCAGAGAATGAATGAATATGGCGGGTTGGGTAATTTCAGTCTTTTTAAGATCCTCATCAGCACCGCTGAACATGAGCGACAAAATATCAAATCCAAGGACATCATTGGCAGATTCCATCAGGTCTTTGATGTCTTTGCGGGAATCGTAAAGTTCTTTTCCCATCCCAACAAACTGTGAACCTTGCCCAGGAAATACAAGTGCTTTCATCTAATTTTATTAGTAATTTATACCGGCAAATTTACGTAAAATAAACGGCATTGAAATGCAATTTTCAATGCCCGTTTAGGTAATAAGGATTGAATTCAGGGAACCAAACGGACAACACGGTAACCTGTATTTACGTAAGCACCATTGCGTTGCACCCTCTCAAATTCAAATTTTGTTGCTAACTGTGTCTGTGTTTTACCCATCTGGCTGAAGATTTCACTGCTTAGCATATCATTCATTACATCGAAACCAATGATGGAATATTTGCCCGGACTTTTACAATATTTCTGATTGAACTCAGAAAGGATTTCTTTCTCAAAACTGCCTTCTGTGTTGATGGTCCTGTCCATAATATACACCAAACTGGCCTGGCTGAGCTCTTCCATTTTCTTTTCAAATGTAGGCACGTAATACATGCTGAAAGCCTTGAGCCCCTGCGATTCTTTGGACATTGCTATCATCCTGTCTGCAAATGACTGACCTGCACTGTCACTATTACTGGCCAGAACCGCGATCACAGGAGCATTTTGACCTGTCATCATATTGGTATCAGCAGTAATTTCAGAAGGGGAACTTACTACCTGTATATTCGGATTTTTCAATGTTTTCATGAGGCCGGCACGGATATAATCAGCGTGAGTCCGGTCAGCATCAGCAACGACAAATATCTTCTGGTCTGAGTAAACGGCTTTAACTTCCTGAACAATACGCTCTGCATAGGTTTGCTCATTCGTTTCAACAATGATAAGGTTACTGAAGCCATAAAGATCTTCAGAGTTTGCGAATGGGGCCACAATTGGAATTTTACTGTCTTTCACATAGTCCAAAACTTCAAGGATACTGGATTTGAACAGCGGACCCACAATTAAATCGGTATTATCCCTGTTAATCTGTGTGAGTGAGTTTTTAAATGTATCCTCGTTGCCGGCATCCACCACTTTTATGTTGAGTTTTTGTCCGCGGCGAGCATTTCTTTCAATCGCCAGTTTCGCACCGGAAAGAAAATCAAGAGACATACTGCGGTATCTGCTGTCGCCCGAATCATACCCAAATGGAAGCATCAGCACCACATTCAGCTCATCGCCGGATTTTTTCACATACGCTTTATCTGCGGGTTTAATCTTAAGTACCATACCCGATTTTAACCCTTTGGCAAGATCTCCATTCAGCCGAATCAGGTCGTCCAGACTTACTGAAAATTTGTTGACGATGCCAAAAGTGGTGTCTCCGGACTGAACGGTATAGGTCACAAAATTATCAGATGAAATTCCGCTGGAAGTATAGGTATTAGCAGGAGCTGCCTTCGCTACAGAAGTGTTTGGCTTTTCCGCAACAGCTGTCTGCGCAAAACCTCCATATCTGGATATACTTGCAGCTGGTAAGATCAGGCGATCGCCGACCTTAAGGTTAGTCTCGAGCCCTGGATTAAGTTTTCGTAATTCAGTCTCAGAAATTCTGTACTGCTTCAGGATCCCATATAAAGTTTGTCCGGAATGCACTGTAATATAGGCAACGGCAGCGGAATTGGTGGCGCCTGTACCGTTTTTAACGTTTACCACCTCGCCTATCTTAAGGTTGCCACTTTTGGCACCGGGATTCAGTTTAAAAAATTCGTCCAGGGAAATTCCATATTTTTTAGAAATATTATAGGCATTATCACCTTTTGAAACTGTGTGCGTTTTCTTTTGCGCCGAAACACCGCTGAAAAGCAGTAAAAGGGACATTATGAAAATTTTTTTCATCATCTTTAGTACAAGAATTCTCTACAAAAATAAAGCTTTTACGATTAATCTACCATCACAACCAAACTGGCCTGGGTTACATCCATTTCCTCTAAACAAGATTTAAGCCAAGGAGACCCTTCATAAGCATAATACACACTGAAGTTATAGACCCGCTCCTGCCATTTACTGTATGGGTGCACTTTGAGGTAGAGGTCCTGCAACGCAGCAACGCGTTCGTATTGTTTAACCTTTTCCGCGCGCAAGAGACGTTTTGTCATCCGCCGGTACGATTTTAACTGACGGGTTTCTTCCGCTGCCACCAAATTGCCAAAAGTTTTCTCAGTTTGTGAAGCGAGCTTACGGATATCCTTAAATGCGGTGACTAATTCCTTCTCCTTTTCCACAAGCAATTCCAGGATCTCATTATTGTGCAAAATCTTCTCCTCAATTACGGCGTTGTAATCACCAAAGAAATCCTCTATATGAAGTCCCTGCCTGGAAAGGTTGCGAAGAGTTTTGCTGCTGATATTCAAAAAAGAGTTCCGTGGAATAAGAACCGGAAAAGGAATACCTTTTTCATCAAAATAGCCTGTAAGTTCCAGCCAGTACATGATCTCTGCATTTCCACCTACATAGGCAACATTTGGAAGCACAGTTTCCTGATATACAGGTCTCATTAACGCATTAGGACTGAACTTTTCCGGCTGGTTTTTCAGTTCGTTGCTGAGTTCTTCTTCAGTAAAAGAACGGGCAGTATCTGCAAGTACAAAGTTACTTTCCGACCGGTCAATTCTGTTCCTCGTATCTGAAAGATAAAAAAGATTGATTTCACGCGGGTTTACCTGAACCTTACCATAGCGCCCGGTTAAATATTGGACCTGGGAGCGCGTACTATGAAAAAGTGACGAGCTCCTTAATTCTTCATCGAAAGCCGGAATCATAAGCCGTTTTAACCGTGAATCATCGCCATCAAGGATCAGCAGGCCGTAATCAGAAAACAGACGGTTCACCAAAGTGCGTGTGGCATCAGCCAGTGTTTTGCCAGGTACGTAGGCTTCCTTAAGCATTAATGTCAATTCGGTACCAAAAACAGAGTCGCGGAACTCATCTTCGAACTGTGTTATGAATGAAATATCTTTCAGCACAATGCGGCCTACTGCACCGCCGGTCTCAGCCTGCATTTCATAGCGGCGTCTTTCTGCCCTGAAGAAACTGATTTCCTCAAAATCATGATCTTCAGTTGCCATCCAGAAAACCGGTACAAAATTACATTCAGGAAAATGAGAGCTTAAGTATTGAGCAGTCTTTATTGTTTGAAGAATCTTATATATAAAGAACACCGGACCCGTGAAAAGATTCAATTGATGCCCGGTTGTAACTGTAAAAGTATTCCTTTCGCGCAGTAAACTTAAATTATTCACCTGTTTAGCGCTCTGCACATCAGCACTCTGACCGTTAAGTACATCGCAGAGAACTGCCCGGTTTTTCGCGCTGAAATGAGCGCTTTTATTGGCAATTTTAGCTTTGAAATTAGGCAGGGAAAAAAGATGTTCTTCTGCACCCGGCAAATCAGAACACAGAAAATCCCTGATAAGTTCAGGAATTACCTCAAGCTCTGTGAAAGGTATTTTCTTATGTAATTTCAAGATTAAATATTAACTTATTAAATACCAAACGATTCCAATATTCAGCCTGAAATCGTAAAAGGGATAATGTGGTGCGGTATAAACCTTATTGTTACCGATGAGCGTATTCAGATGCTGACCCTCAATAAAGAAGAACATCCGCTTTACCTTTAGATTGAAGTAGACATCGATTACGGGAATTCCTCCAATATCAAATGCCGTTGGTCCCGGTAATACAAATTCATTAAGGATTGGTGAATACTCGCGGGAACTGAATTTAGTAAAAAAATGACCCTTCATTCCAGCCTGGATTTCTGCAGCATTCTTAAATGCCTTGCTTTGAAAATACAGATTAGCCCTCCCCACAAAATTTGGCGCAGGAAACAGATCACTGTTTGTAAGGGTATTCTGGAACAGCACGCGCGAATTAAGACCGAACTTTCCATAACGGAATGTAGCATCGCCGCCAATCTGGGAAATATTTACCGGTGTTTCACTCTGCTGCGGTCTGGAACCATTGATGTAGGTAAAATTGTCAATCCTGAAATAATTAGCAAAAAGTTTAGTCTCAAACCACTTCAGGTTTACACTGCCCCCAAGTTCCAGGATATTTTGATTCTTGAAATCATCTTCAAAATAATTATAGGCCCTGTAGGGTGAGGTATTTAAATGATAATTAAAAGTGGGAGTAGCGGACTGGAAATTAACCCGAGCGTCAACGAAGTAACCCTCAATTGGCTCAAACCTGAACTGATTGCGCGACTGAAGATAATTGCCAAACCGTTCGCCACGGGAAAACTCAAGGAATGAATTAAGTACCACCCTGTCCCACAAATCTATTGAAAGATTGCCCACCGCACCAATCCTGTTTTCGCGGATTTCGGCAGGAACAGATAAATCAGCGAGGTTCAAAGGTTCAATTACCCCTAACTGCAGCATTTGATGCCTGATACCTGCATCAACTTTAAAATTTTCATTATCAAAAACCAAACTAACTGTATTGCTCAGGTTTTTAGAGAATTTACCGGTGGTTAACGGAAGTCCGGAAACGAGGTCCCCGGGTGTTTGGTAGAAATAAGGTTGAAGGGCATCCTGTGCAAAACGGTACTTATTCCCCTGATGAAAAATGGTATGTCTTACTTTAAAAGGATATTTTAGAGGATCGAAAGGAGCGAACTGGTGACTGAAATAATACCGCCTTGCAGAAAACTGCGAAGTGGCACCTTCAAGATTGACATCTATATTGGCGCGGTTGTCGTAAGCATCGTCATCGGCCATAAAAAGCTCATTATTGGCAATACCTCCGTTCTCCTGATTGTTTACATTCTGATGAATGAAATGAGCGAAGGCTTCGTATTTAAGATTGTTTGAAATATAACGGCCGGAGAACAGTGTGTTGTTATTCGCGGCAAGCGAGTTACTGTAGAGTCCCTGAGAGCGCAGACCCATGTATTCCAGCGCAAAGTTGAAATTCTTACCGACATTCTGAGTATAAGTGGAGTTCAGCGCAGCACCGTTACGTACCGCATTGTGATAAATAAATGTGGTAGTGGGTGTCTTAACATCATAATAACGGATGTCCTTAATTCCTAGGATCCCAAACGACTTGTTTTCGGGCAGAAGGGTTAAGTTCTGCTCGGGATTAACTTCGTAGACCAAGGGGTTGAAGCCCGAACCGATGTTGGCAAACTGAATCCTTCCAAAATTATCGCGATTATTCCATTGCGAAAAAACAAATGTTTTCTCGTCAGACAGTACAGTATCAATAATTTGCTTATCTGAAAACTGTGTGAAGGACTTATAATCTTCTATTGTGGGCTTGAAAATCTTAAGCGAATCGCGGACACCTGAATCAATTACAAGTGAATCGGGCGGCTTTACCCTATTGCTGTCGGTCTTGTTCACGACCTGTGCGGCATAAAGATTAGAAAGAAGGATGGCCAGAAAAAGTAGGTATCTCATTGATGAAAATGTAGGAACAAAAGTAAGAAAATAAAGGAAACAAAAAACCCCGCACAATGTGCGGGGTTAAGTAATATAAACTACTAAAGGATTACTGTCCTGTGAAGTTCTCTGAAGTATCTCCGGAGAATACAAGGTTGGTTCCCTGAAGATAATACTGAGTTGAAAGTTTCATCTTTCTTCCGCAGAAATCAACTGAGTTCGTACTGTTAGCAAGTTGTCTTACCCAAACCTGTCTTGGCGTTCCCTGATAGTTGTAAATCCAGCCAGTGAACTGATCCGGTACAGTAACAGTCTGAGTAGCGTTGTTGAAGTTCATTACCAGATCAATACCCGGCTCAAAGAAATCTCTTGCATAGATCTTTGTAGGTGTAGTAATGTTATCAACTTCAAAAAGTACATCCTGGAAAGGTACAACACCATCAACCCAGAAACCAACGTTTCTGAAGATACCACCACCCAGGAACCAGTTCATACCACACTGGATCTGCATGTTCAACTGATAATTCTGGTCGAAGGTTGCATTTTTCAATGTTGTAGACTCAAGCTTGAAAAGCGCGATTTTCGGCGTTGGAGTCAGGTCATCTTCAAGGATTCTAACGATAAACTCACCATTGGTTTCACCAGCTGTAAGCTCATCTGTTCCTTTAATGATCTGGAAGTGTACACCTTCTACTGCTGTAGAAGAAGGATCCAATACCAAACGTACTGTATGGCTGGAAGCAACTGCCTTCACAACTCCGTAACTGATTGTTACGTCTTTCTGAACAGAACCCTCAACAATGCTCTGAGTATCTTCTACACCTTTGTCAAAAAAGAGGAAGGAGTCACCGTTGTAAACCGGATTCGGCATTTCATCTTCAGCGCACGAGAAAATCGCGAACATGATGCTGAAGGACAATAAATATTTTAGAATATTCTTCATAATTGATGTATTTAATTTTAGTTATAACCTGGATTTTGTTGAACCGCCGTATTCACATCCTTTTCCACATTAGGAATTGGAAGAGCCCATTTGAAGCTTGTAAGCGGCAGATTGGCAGGATTTCCACCAGGGAAATTGGAAGTCGCAGAACTGTAATCTGCAGGATC
The DNA here is from genome assembly GCA_964468335.1 of uncultured Chryseobacterium sp. Classification (GTDB taxonomy): domain Bacteria; phylum Bacteroidota; class Bacteroidia; order Flavobacteriales; family Weeksellaceae; genus Marnyiella. Next base: position 8,086 of record CAYXUO010000032.1, read on the forward strand.
TCTGTCAATTCCCTGACCGGCAAGTGCGCCAAGTCTCTTAATGTCGATGAATCTATAGCCTTCATAAGCAAATTCAATTCTTCTCTCATTCATAATTCCTCTCCAGGCGTCCTGCGCGGTAGGATAAACTACGGTGTTAGCAGAACCTGTACGTACATCTCTAAGTGCTTTAACAGCTGCAGCAGCACCGGCAAGGTCTCCGGCCGCAGCGCGCGCTTCAGCTCTGATCAGGTACATCTCAGAAATCCTCATGATCTTGAAATCATTGTTATTCTGGTTGGTTCCGGTTGTAGCCCATGTAGCCGTACCTGCCGTAGCAGTACCACCATGCTTATTAATTACGATCACATCTGAATCTCTGTAATTGGCAGATGTGGCATAGCCTGGATCAATAAGTGAAGAAGGAGCAATAATTGTATTTGCTCTGATGTCCATATTTGCTCCAGTTAATGCAGTTGCAGGCGCATTTGAAGGGTTCAGTTTGTTATGTAGCGCACGGCTTACCTCATAGAAAGGTGAACCGTTAAGGTCCGGACGGATACTTGCCCATGCGTTGTGCAGGTTGGTATCCTGGTTATTCTGTGCAGGAGTTCTTTTCAGTTCAAAGATTACTTCAACACTTTGAGGGTTAGATTCATTGAGGAAAACCCCGTTATACTGTGTCTTTGTAGCCAAAGAAACGCCGGAAGAAGCAATCACCGTATTCGCCCAGGTTTCTGCATTAGCATAATCACCTTTGTAAGCATAAGCTCTGGCTTTTAGCCCTTTTGCGAAGTTGCTGTTCGCATAAGCGGAAGCAGACGCGGCTGCTGGGTTGGAACCAGGGATAGTTGTATAGGTATTAATAGCTGCATCCAGATCACTATGGATTAAGCTGTAGAATTCACCGTTGGTGTTTCTTGGATAATCATTGTCATCAGCACCGAATATTCTATTGGAAATTATCCCCGCAAGAGCTGCATCACTCTTCATATCAGTCGTAAAATACGACAGGATATTAAGGTGGCAGTATGCTCTCATCGTTAAGGCCTGAGCCTTAAGACCTGCGATCACCGCAGCGTCTGCAGGATCCTTTGGAGTTACTTTATCAGCAAATTCGATTACTCTGTTTATTCTAGCTAAAGCAAGGTAATTATTAGACCAAATATTGGTTGGTCCCGCAGAGAAAGGTGCCAAAAAGAACACATAATCATCAGTTAGACCCTGGCCACCATTTGCGTATCCAATACCCACTTCATCCGTAAATACAGAAACGAATTCTGATTCGGAACGGTTGGCCATAACACCATATGCTGAATTAAGCATTGCTCTCAGGTCAGAACTGCTCTGAAAAGCAACATCACTTGTGATCTGCCCGGGCGCATAGGTCTCCAGTAAATCATCGCTGCATGAGGTGGTGAAACCTGCCAATGCAATTAAGGATATATAAACTAATTTTTTCATTTATCTAATTTTATTCAATTATTAAAATTTAACATCAAAACCTAAAGTAAAGGTTCTTGGTGACGGATACTGAGACTGGTCAGAGGCTCTGTTACTTTCAGCATCAAGTCCTCTCCACTTGGTCCATGTTGCAAGGTTTTCAGCCTGAAGGGAAACTCTTAGATTTTTTACAAAAGTTCCGCTAAGTGCTCTGGCCGGGATATCATATCCTAAGGCGATGTTTCTCAAACGTAGGTAAGAAGCATCTACAACCCATCTGTCAGATCTGTCCAACGCATCGTAATTACTTGCAGTTAGTGACGGAATATTACTTCCGGTATTGGTTGGAGTCCATGCATTAAGAAGGTCCTCAGACACGTTGAATACACCGATATTCGTTGGATCGTAAAGTGAAGCCATATCGAAATCATATCTGTTAAGGCCTGCTACATAGGTAAACAGTGTCTGGAGGTTAAATCCTTTGTAATCAAAATCGAAACCAAAACCACCCTGATATTTAGGCGCAAATCCATATTTCAAAGGTTTTCTGTCCGCATCTGTAGGTGCTTCAGTTGGATTACCGTTTGCGTCAGCAAAAAGCAAGTTACCGTTAGCAGCGTTTACACCCAAATATTCATAAAGATAAAGCTGGTTATAAAGACCTCCGTCTACAGAGTAAGAGTTACCGATGATTTGCTGACCTCCCGGAAGATCCCAAATTCTCTGGTTGTTGATGGAACCGTTACCTCTAACAGTAAATCTTACATCAGCACTTTTAATTACGTCGTACGCAAGTGCAAGTTCCACACCATCGTTGGTAATATCTTTAGGTGTGTTCTGCAAGATAGAAAAAACTCCAGAAGTTGGACTCTGATCCCATGCATCGAAGATGTCAATCGTTTCTTTACTATATACATCAAACTGACCTCTCAATCTTCTGCTGAACATTTCGAAATCAAGACCTGCGTTCCACTGCTTGGTCGTTTCCCATCGAAGTGTAGGATAACCTAAGGTAATACCCATTCCAAGACCGCCGTTATAAACGTTGTTGATGAAAGAATAAGTATCAGCGTATCTCACAGGATTAAGACCTGCCCAAACTGTTCCATCAATAATCCTTTGGTTACCTACTGTACCATAAGAACCTCTAAGTTTGAGTAGATTGATGAAATTGACATTATCCATGAAATTTTCCTCATTCACATTCCATCTTGCACCAACGGACCAGAATGTACCCCATCTCTGATCTTCAGAGAATCTGCTGGACGCATCTCTTCTGATGTTTGCTACCACACCATACTTTCTGTTATAGTCGTAATCTGCGTTAGCAAAGTAAGAGAACTGATTCAATCTTCCTTGACTGGAACCTACTGTTGCCGCATAGAAGTCATCTGTACTTACATCTGACATATAACCGGTTCCGGCACCTGGCACATAAGTCCTTGGGTTAAGACCTCTCTGGGTAAAGTTGCTGGACTTAAGCATGGCGTTGTTAAATTCAAAAGAACCTAACAAGTTCAGCGTATGGTCACCAAAAGCCTTTTCATACTCTAACTGCCATAGGTTGTTGAAGTAGAACTGACGGGATTCTGAAACCGTTTCAGTACCTACCTCCTCGGTTCCAGCCTGGAAAAGGAAAGAGTTAAAGGAAATTGGGTGCTGATAAGTAAGACCATTCTGCGTAATAAGCTGTCCATTCGCTCTCATTCTTGCAGTAAGGTTGTCCAGAAGTTTGTAAGAAACCTCAGTCGTTACATCAAGTCTCATTTCGTCAAGACCCGTTCCGAAAGTTCTCATCTTATCCATAAGGAAAAGCGGAGTATATAAAAGGGTTCCTGAAGTCTGGTACAGATTAAACAACTGCTGAGAATTCTGATACGCATCTGGAGACAAGTAAGGAGCTCCTCTGTATGCACCCAACACAATGTTCTGGTTTACACCACCGGTACCCAAACTACCAATCTGGTTGTTTCTGGTCATACCGATAGCGGTTCCAACTGTATATTTGAACCTGTCATTATTTGACCTACCGTTCAAGGTGTTTCTTACAGTGAATCTTTTCATACCACTGGTTCTAAGGATACCGTCCTGCTCCAGGTAACCAACATTGGTATAGCTGTTCAGGTTAGAAGATCCTGTAGTCACAGAGAAATCATGACTCTGAAGGAAAGATGGCTGGAAGAAGATATCTAACCATTCTGTTTCCACATTATAAGCATCGATTTCAGCGTCTGTCATATTAAAGCCCATACCTGAACCGTACATTTTCTCCAGTCTCAGCAACTCCTTGGCATCAGCTTTATTATATTTAAAGTTTTGAAGCGTAGAAACCCCTACCTGAGATCTGTAATTAAAAACGGTACGGTCACCATATCTACCGGACTTCGTTTTAATTACTACCACCCCGTTAGAACCTCTGTTACCAAACTGAGCGATTGCAGAAGCATCCTTCAGGATCTCCATAGACTCAACGTCATTAGGGTTTAAGGAACGGAAGGAATCACTGTTACTAGGGAAACCATCAATAACATATAAAGGGTCTGTATTACCATTCAGCGTACTTGTACCTCTAATAATAACAGTTGGCTTTGCGCCTGGCTGACCTGTACCTGTACTTACATTAACACCTGCAAGCTGACCCTGCACCACATTCATTAAATTGGGATTAGGTTTGTTATTAACCTCCTCTGCTCCAACTGTTGCTGTGGAAACAACTGCGGTCCTTTTGGTAACAGTTCTATAACCAACAACTACTACCTCCTCAATGTCGGCAACTGTAGTAGTGTCAGCTACTTGCTGCGCAGAAACAGTTTGTCCCATAAAAAACAGAACACCTGCACTTAATACTCGTAATTTAACATTCATATTAACAAAATTTTAATATATTTTAGTACGCAAATATGTTAATAATATTTAAATCTCACAAATCGGATTGCAATTAAGTAAACAATCTTAATATTTCTTTAAATAAAATTGTTAAAGTATGCTAAATTTTTTAAAGATTACGCATTAACATTTCATATATATAACTGGAAAGCACTCTTTCATGCAAAATTAACAATAAATTAATATTTGGATAATTATTATTTAGAATAATTATAAACTGCAAATCAAAAACATAAAAACCTGCTAATCAGCAGGTTTTTATAATTCACACGAAATTTATTACTTTAATTTTTTCTTTACAGCTACTTCTTCGTAGACTTCGAGGATATCTCCTACCTCAATATCATTATAGCCTTTAAGATTTAATCCGCACTCGTAGCCTTTGGTTACCTCTTTTACGTCGTCTTTAAAACGCTTTAAAGATTCGAGCTCACCATCAAATTTCACGATACCGTCACGCAGCAGTCGGATCTTTGAATTCCTACCCACTTTACCGGTTAGAACCATACAACCGGCAATGCTTCCTACTTTAGATATCTTAAATACCTCGCGGATTTCAACATTACCAATAACCTGCTCTTTAATCTCCGGCGAAAGCATACCTTCCATGGCTTCCTTCACTTCTTCAATAGCGGCGTAAATTACAGAGTAAGTACGGATTTCAATTTCCTCCTTATCTGCCAGTTCCTTGGCATTGGCACCTGCCCTAACATTAAATCCAATGATGATCGCATCGGATGCTGTTGCAAGATTCACATCGGACTCGGTAATAGGACCGACACCCTGATGCAGTATGTTTATGCTTATTTCCTCAGTTGAAAGACGCTGCAGCTGATCAGACAGTGCTTCCACAGATCCGTCAACATCACCTTTCAGGATGATATTCAGTTCCTTGAATTCGCCCAGGGCGATTCTTCTGCCCAGTTCTTCCAGTGTTGTATGGAAAGTTCACGCTGAAGCTGCTCACGCTTGGTAGCGATAGTTTTCGCTTCACCTTCATCGTCAAATACCCTGAACTTATCTCCGGCTCCCGGAGCTCCGTCCAGACCAAGGATGGTTACAGGCATTGAAGGTCCTGCAGTTTCCATTGGCTTTCCTCTTTCATCAAGCATTGCTTTTACCTTACCGTGGTTCTTACCGGCAAGAACGTAATCTCCAACCTTAAGTGTACCACTCTGTACAAGGATTGTGGATACGTATCCGCGACCTTTATCAAGGGATGCTTCAATAACAACACCCTGTGCATTTTTATTTGGATTGGCCTTAAGTTCCAGAATTTCAGCCTGCAGAAGAACTTTTTCCAGCAGTGCATCCATATTGTTACCAAACTTGGCCGAAACTTCCTGAGACTGTACGTTACCACCCCACTCTTCTACCAGGATATTCATACCTGACAGCTGCTGACGCACGTTGTCCGGATTGGAGCTGGGTTTATCAACCTTGTTTAAGGCAATGATCATTGGTACACCGGCAGCCTGGGAGTGAGAAATTGCCTCTTTGGTCTGCGGCATTACATCATCATCTGCTGCTATTACAATAATTGCTATATCGGTAACCTGCGCACCCCTGGCTCGCATGGCAGTAAATGCCTCGTGACCCGGTGTATCCAGGAAAGTAATCTTCTGCCCGTTTTCCAGCTGTACGTTATAGGCACCGATGTGCTGTGTGATACCTCCGGATTCGCCGGCAATCACATTTGTTTTCCTTACATAATCCAGAAGGGATGTCTTACCGTGGTCCACGTGACCCATTACGGTTACGATTGGTGCACGCGGAATAAGATCTTCCTCAGCATCAACTTCTTCATCGGCTGCTGATTCTTCAATATCTGCATCCGAAAATTCGATTTTATAGCCGAATTCATCTGTTACAAGTAAGAGTGTATCTGCTTCCAGACGCTGGTTCATGGTTACCATAACCCCAAGGGAGAAACATGCAGAGATAACTTCTGTAGCACTTACATTCATCAAGCTGGCAAGTTCGCCTACTGTAATAAATTCTGTAACCTTTAAAGTACGGTCTGCAGCGTCAATCTGCTCCTGCAGTTCGTCCTGCTCCCTTCTGTAGGTACGCTTTTCTTTTCTGTATTTTGAACCTTTGGATTTGCCGCCCTTGTTGGTAAGCTTCTCCAGGGTTTCCCGGATTTGGTTCTTCACCTGCTCGTCGGTAAGTTCTACCGGCATCACACGGTCTGTACCGCGCCTGGAACCACCCGGCTTATTTCCTCCCTGATTTGGCGGACGGTTGCCTGGCGGACGGTTACCCTGACCACCAGGTCTGTTACCCTGACCTCCAGCACCAGCAGTACCGGACTGCGCAGTGCCACCCGTTGGATTGGGCTTCTCGATACGTTTTCTTTTCTTTTTCGCAGCTGCGCTGTTCGCCCCCTGAGATTTTGGTTTGTTGAACTGCGACAGGTCTACAGTTTGCTTCAATATTTTTGGACCGTCCAGCTTTTGGTATACGGTCTCAAGTTTATCTGACCCTAAATTTTCAGATTCCTGAATTGCTGGTATGGACGGAGCTGTTGTTTCTGCAGGTTTGGGCGCATCGGCTACCGGTAATTCCGGTGCCACGGTTTCTGCAGGTTTTGGAGTTTCTTTCACTTCCTCTACAGGCTTGGCAGGTGCTGCTTTCGGCTGCTCCTTTTTGGATGGCCGCTTGCCACTTTCGATCTGTGATAAATCAATTTTATCCAGAATCTTAAATTCCTGTCTTTCCACTACAGACGGAGTATCCACTACAGCTGGAGTTTCTACTACAGATGGAGTTTCCACTTTAGGCTCCTCCTTCTGAGCAGGAACTTCCGGAGCAGGAACCGGCTTTTCAGCCGCCACTTCCGGTTTTTTAGGATTAAGATCTATCTTTCCTAAAATTCTGGTTTCAGGTCTGACGGCAGCTCTTGCCTTTATTACCTCCGGTGCTTTTTCTTCAGCCACCAGTTTCTCTTCAGGAACTTTAGCCATTACCACCTCGTGTGAAGCTTTGCGCTGCTCACTGTCCTTCATGAACTCTGCCTTCAGTGCCCCATATGCCGCTTCATCCAGTTGAGCGTTTGGATTTTCATCTACAGCAAAGCCTTGCCCCTGCAGAAACTCTACAAGTCTCGACATTGAAATATTGAATTCCTTTAACGCTTTATTTAATCTAATTTTTGGCATGCAAATATTTACTATTTTATTTTATTTATCCCGTGTACTCCGTACCGTATTGACCAGGTCCTATTAAGCTTCCAGCTCTTCCTTCAGAACCTGCTTCACCTCATCGATTTGCTCCTCTTCCAGATCCACAAGGTTTACTAATGCTTCAGTATCCTTATCCAGGACACTTCTGGCAGTGTTTAATCCTACTTTCTTAAATTCCTTAATGATCCATTCGCTGATTTCATCGCTGAACTCGTCCAGTTCTACATCGTCATCATCGCTGGTTTCACGGTATACATCAATTTCAAAACCACTCAGCCATGAAGCAAGCTTAATGTTCTGGCCCTGCTTACCGATTACTTTGGAAATCTCCTCTACCGGAGTATAAACCATCGCGTAGGCCTGCTCGGGGTTAATGTCAATTTTATTGATGGTCACATTACCCAACGCTCTTTTCACCATAATCTCAGGATTTTTAGACCACTGGATTACATCTATGTTTTCATTTTTCAGTTCGCGAACCACACCATGGATACGTGACCCTTTTACACCAACACAGGCACCAACAGGATCAATTCTGTCATCATAAGCATCAACGGCTATTTTGGCTTTCTCACCCGGAATCCTTACCACTTTCTTAAGCATGATAGTACCATCCTGAATTTCGGGAATTTCCAGCTCAAGAAGCTTCTCCAAAAATTTAGGTGATGTACGGGATACGATGATTTGGGGCTTCGAACCTTTAAAATCAACACTGTCCACAATAGCACGGATGCTTTCGCCTTTCTTGAAAAAGTCTGAAGGAATCTGATTTTCCTTCGGAAGTATAAATTCGTTATCCTCGTCGTCCAGTAAAATGGCGTGCTGTTTTCTTATATGGTGTACTTCACCAACAACAATTTCACCAATACGGTCGTGGAACTGCTCGTACAGAAGACCGTTATTATGCTCCTGCAGTTTTGTAGCCAAAATTTGCTTCAGGGTCAAAATATTTCTGCGGCCTAACTCAGCAATTGGAATTTCTACTGTATAATCTTCGCCCACTTCAAAAGTCGGGTCTATTTTCTTAGCCTCCTGCAGCTCAATTTCCAGGTCATCATCTTCGGACATACCGTCCTCCACAATGGTTTTATTTAAGAAAATCTGAAAGTCACCTTTATCGGGATTTACAATAACATCAAAATGATCGTCTGAATCAAATCTTTTCCTTAGCAGCGTTTTCAGTGAATCTTCAATAATAGCCATCAAGTCAATCTTACTGATGCTTTTCTCGTCTTTAAAATCGCCAAACGCTTCAATTAACGCTAAACTGTCCATAATCTATATAGTGATAATAATGAGTACTACGGATGTACCGTCCGTCATCATATTGTTAAAATTTTACTGCTACCAGCGCTTTCTTTATATCGGTGTATGGAATTTCCTTTTCTTCCACTACATCTACTTTACCTTTACCAACCTCTTTCGGCTTTCTGTACCGCAGTACTAAGGTAATACATTTTTCATCCATTTTAAGAAGCTCTCCTTCTACTTTGGTATCGTCCGTCAGCAGGATATCGAGTTCCCTGCCCAGGTTTTTCCGGAATTGCCTATCTGATTTCAAGGGCTCACTCAGACCTGCACTCATCACCTGCAGCGAAAAATCATGCTCCTCGCGGTCCATATTGAATTCAATCGCACGGCTCGCATCCAGGCAATCCTGAAGGGTCACACCCTGGTCGCCATCCAAAATGACTGTTATATCATCTGAGGCAGAAAATCTGAGATCAATAAGAAACAAATCTTCACGCTCCTGCAGAAATTCGCCAATCAGGCTCTCTATCTTTTCTCTAAACTCCATAATTAAATGAGCAATTGCTGATACGAAAAAAGGCTCTCTTTCGAAGCCTTTTCATTTTTCCGCAATTCCTGTGCAAATATATGAATAATTTATTAAAATGCAAAACAGTTTTGATTCTCAGAATATTGACCCATTGCACTGCCGGTAATCCTTTATTATATGTGCAGTTTTGCAAATTGCAGATATTAACTTTCCATGGTTCCAATTAGGTATACGGTATTAATTGGCAATAAAACGCAAATTTTCAGTAATTTTGACGCAATTATAAAGTATAAATTTTGAACATTACGATTGTAGGAACCGGATATGTAGGCCTGGTTACAGGGTCCACACTGGCTGAGCTGGGAAACTCCGTGTACTGTGTGGATATAGACGAGACTAAAGTAGAGGCCATGAAAAATGGGAAGATTCCCATTTACGAACCTAATCTGGAGGAAATGTTCACCCGCAACATACAGGCGCAGCGCCTATTCTTTACCACAGACCTTAAAGAAGCTCTTGATAAAAGTGAGGTAATCTATCTCGCCCTGCCTACTCCACCCGGCGAGGACGGCAGCGCAGATCTATCATACGTGCTGGGTGTAGCCGAAAAGATTGGCTCAATGATGACCGGTTATAAAGTTATTGTAAATAAATCTACTGTGCCGGTAGGCACTGCAGAAAAGGTGAACCAGGTAATCGCTTCCAGGACTGATATTCCTTTTGACGTAGTGTCAAACCCGGAATTTTTGAGAGAAGGATTTGCTGTGGAAGATTCAATGAATCCATCCCGGGTTGTTGTAGGATGCAGTTCTGCGCGTGCACGGGAGATCATGTCAGCCATTTATCAGCCTTTTACCAATACCGGCATTCCCATTATATTTATGGATGAGAAATCGTCTGAACTAACCAAATATGCTTCCAACTCATTCCTGGCAGTGAAGATCACTTTCATGAACGAAATCGCAAATTATTGTGAAAAAGTAGGTGCAGATGTTGACAAAGTCCGGCTTGGCATGGGTTCCGACGACAGGATAGGACACCGATTTCTTTTTCCGGGAATTGGCTACGGCGGCAGTTGCTTTCCCAAAGACGTTAAAGCCCTGATAAGGTCCGGAAAAGGTGAGGAATTTGATTTCCAGCTTTTGCAGGCAACAGAGCAGGTGAACATTAACCAGAAAACCATTCTCGTTGCGGAAATTGAAAATTATTTCGGAGGTGATCTTAAAGGCCGTAAAATTGCGGTGTGGGGATTGGCGTTTAAAGCCAATACTGATGACATACGTGAAGCATCTTCACTTGATAATATTCGGGCTCTTCTTGAAAAAGGAGCTACAATCGTAGCCTATGATGCTATAGCGGAGGATAATGTACGCAGACTTCTGGGCGACCAAATTGAATACGCTGAGGATATGTACTCTGCACTGGATGGCGCCGACTGCCTGCTCATCGTTACAGAATGGCCGGAATTCAAGAATCCCAATTTTGAAATGATGGCCAGCCGACTGAATAATAAAGCGGTTTTCGACGGCAGAAATATGTACGCGGTGGAAACTTTGGAGCAGCAAGGATTTTATTACAAAAGTATTGGACGAAGAACGGCAGGAAACTCAATGAAAAATTAATAAAATGAAAAACATCATCATCACCGGGGGCGCCGGGTTCATTGGGTCACATGTGGTT